>JBCBYJ010000207.1:0-3720 GCA_039815905.1 Pseudomonadota bacterium
CATGAAGCGTGTTCCGCTATATTTCTGGTTTGTTCCGTATTGGTTTCGTCAATGCGACCTTGTGGACAGGAGGGAATCACCAGGTTGCCCATTTGAATCCAAGCTGTCCCATGTTATCCCATAAAAATACAAGTTGGGACCATAAGTTTCCAATTGGGGCATAGGATGGGAGTGGCGCGTGTTTGTCTCGACGTTTGAGACATCGCTGGATACGAAAGGACGGGTCTCGGTACCGGCCCCGTTTCGCCATGCCCTCGAAGGGGGTAGCCGCATTTTCCTGTATCCCGCGCTGGATGGGTCGCCATGTTTAGAGGGCGGCGGCGACGCTCTGATGCGCCAGAACCAGCAGACTCTGTCTCGCATGAGCCCGAATTCCATGGCGCGCAAAGTCTTTCTCAATCGCACCGTCTCTAAAGCGGTCGAGCTCAAGCTAGACGATACCGGGCGGATCAAGATTCCAGAGAAGCATTTGGAGCTGGCGGGCATCGCCAAAGAGATCGCTTTTGTCGGGGCTATGGACCGTTTCTATGTCTGGCAACCCGATCGCTATGCGGCCTTTGATGCGGAGATGGAATCTCAGCTCGGCGATGTGCAAGCCGATTTTGAAGGCTCATTCAATGCCGTGCTGGCAACCGGCGGCATTCGCGGTGTGGTCGGGGAGGAGGGCTGATGGGACATGTCCCAGTTCTACTGCCCGAAGTGTTGGAGGCGCTCCAGCCGAGCGATGGCGAGATCTATGTCGATGGCACGTTTGGCGGCGGTGGATACGCATTACGCGTGATGCACGCGGCCAATTGCCAGCTCTATGGCATTGACCGCGACTTTGATGCGATCCAGCGCGCCGAAGCTTTGGCCGATGAAGAGCCGCGTTTGGTCCCGCTCTTAGGGCGGTTTGGCGAAATGGATACGCTATTGCTGAATGCCGGCGTCGAGGCGGTGCATGGGGTCATGCTCGATATTGGCGTGTCATCGTTTCAAATCGATCAGGGCGAACGCGGCTTCTCATTCATGCGCGATGGGCCGCTGGATATGCGCATGGCGCAAACCGGGCCAAGCGCCGCCCATGTTGTTAATCAAATGTCCGCGGCAGATCTGACCACGATCATTCGCCAATTGGGCGAAGAGCGGCAAGCCAAGCGCATCGCCAATGTGATCGTCGCTGAGCGCGCTGCTGCGCCGTTTGAAACAACGCTGCAGCTGGCCAATTGTGTTGAGCAAGCGGTGGGTGGGCGACGCGGGAAGAAGACCCATCCGGCCACCCTAACCTTCCAAGCCATTCGGATGTACGTGAATGATGAGCTGGGCGAATTGGCGCGTGGTCTTGCGGCTGCGGAGCGGCTGTTGCTGCCGGGTGGTCGGTTGGTGGTGGTGACGTTCCACTCGCTCGAAGATCGTCTGGTCAAACAATTTATGCGCGCCCGCGCTGGCGCTTTGGGGGGCGGTTCGCGCTACATGCCAGAGGTCAAAAAAGGCCCCGATCCGTCTTTCGATCTGACCAACCGCAAGGCCATTGAAGCGAGCGATGAAGAGGCAAAATCCAACCCGCGCGCCCGCTCGGCACGGCTCCGCGTGGTCACCCGTACAGATGCGGAGGCATGGACCGATCCAGTCGATACCGGCCTGAACCTGCCGCCGCTTAAGGCTTTGGAGGAGGCGCTATGAGCAAACGCGCCTTCCTGTTTGGTCTCGCCGTTGTCGCGGTTCTGATCTTCAGCCTCTACCGCGCCAAATATGGCGCGCAAGAAACCGTCGCTGAGATTAAGATTGTCGAGCAACAGATTGCCGCGGCAGAGACAGAGCATGCCGATCTCTTGGCTGAATTTGCGCATCGCTCGCGCCAAGAATGGGTCGAGGAATATGCCCGAAAAGAGCTCGGCATGGTGCCCGCCAAAGCCGAGCAATTTGTCCGCACAGTCGACTTAGATGGCCGGATTGGCCCGCCGATTGAGCAGCCAGAGTCCGACCAACGCGTTGACCGGGAGGCTGGCAATGCAAACTGAGCAAGGATCTGAGTTCACGATGCGTGGCGGCGGCATGCGCACCCGGCTGGTTTCCGTCTGCTTGCTGATGCTGTTTGGCGTCATCGCGCTCAAAGGGCTGACCGTCGCGCTTGGCGGTCCAGGGCCAGCGACCGCAATTGCGACCCATTTTGAAACGCCCCCGCGCCGCGCTGATATTGTTGATCGCAACGGGGATTTATTGGCCACCTCAGTGACGGTCTTTTCGGTCTTTGCCGATCCTCGCGCGATTGGCGATCCGGACCTGATCGCCCGCGAACTCGCCACGGCCTTGCCGGATCTGGAAGTTGAGCCGATTGCCGCACGGTTGTCGAATAAAGAGCGCGCCTTTGCGTGGATTGAGCGCGGGATCACACCCCGCCAACGCCAGGCCGTTTTTGCGTTAGGTCTCGAAGGGATCGGCTTTCGCGCCGAGACCCGCCGGGCCTATCCGCGTGGCACTCTGGCGGGGCATTTGCTCGGCTATGCGGGCACAGACGGGCAAGGTCTGGGCGGCTTAGAATATGCCATGGATGATCGTCTGAGCGATGATCCTGAGCCGCTTTTCCTGACTATTGATGCGAATGTGCAATTCAGTCTTGAAGCCGAGCTGGCAGCCGCTGCCGGTGAATATGACGCTGAGGCTGGCGCTGGAATTGTCATGAATGCCCGCAGCGGTGAAGTGCTCGGCATGGCCAGCTGGCCACCCATCGATCCGCATCTGGCGACGACACTCGAGCCCGATCATCCCGCCCGGCTCGACCGCGCCAGCGGAGCGGTTTACGAGCTCGGGTCGATTTTCAAGCCGTTGACTGTCGCCGGCGCGCTTGATGCGGGCGCGATCCGGCCGCGCGACCGCTTTGATGTCCGCGAGCCGATCAATATTCGCGGTCGTCAGATCAATGATGATCACCCAATTGTTGGACGGCCGACGCCGTTTGAGATCGTTTCTGACAGCTCAAATATCGGGACGGTCAAAATTGCCTGGCAAATGGGGTCGCTCCGATTGCAGGACTTTTTCTCGTCGCTCGGCCTGTTTTCGCGCTCGACCATTGAATTGGCCGGCACGGCACGGCCATTGGTGCCAGAGGAGTTTGATGATCTTTATAGCGCGACCGCCAGCTATGGGCATGGCATTGCCGTGTCACCGATCGCGTTTGCTGGGGCTTTTGCGTCGCTCGCCAATGCGGGCGAGACGGTCAGTCCGACGCTCTTGCTGGCGCCAATTCGCAAACGCAATCCGAAACGGGTCATGGCTGCGCCGACCGCTGATCTAGTGGTTCGAATGCTGCGCCAGGCCGTCGAGGAGGGCACGGGCCGCCAAGCGCAAGTTGGCGGCTACCGCGTCGCCGGCAAAACCGGAACCGCTGAAAAGCCCATTCCGGGCGGCTATTCTGAAACCGACAATATTTGTAGTTTCGCCGCGATTTTCCCCGCCGATAGCCCTGAATATGTCGTATTGATCGTGCTGGACTCTCCAAAGGCCGGAGAAGGCCGCGGTCGTACCGCTGCTTGGAATGCAGCGCCAACGGCCGGGCGAGTCATTGAGCGTATTGCCCCAATCCTTGGGGTCGAACCGAGATTTGATGAGCCCGTGGGCTCATCCCCGCGCGCCCGCTCCGTCTCAGATAGGAGAGGTACGACGCTATGATATTGAAAACCTTGTTCCCTGACTTGACCGGACCCGTGGCGCAAACCGCGGTGACGGGTCTGACGGCGGACA
>JBCBYJ010000208.1:0-3720 GCA_039815905.1 Pseudomonadota bacterium
TGAACAGGAAAACCTGGACAATCGGGTTCCAATGGGTCGGCCATAAATCGTGGCCATAGGGCTCAAGCGCTTCGACCATGCCAATGATGAACAGGCCGCTGACAACCAGTTTGGCGATACCGCTCCAGACCGCGCCTGAGAAATACATAATGATATCGACCGCCGTATCATTGCCGCCTTCGAGCCAATTGCGGCTAAATGGCATGAGCCGCTCAAACGGCGCGCAATAGAGGCCGAAAATGATCGGTAGCAAGATGAAGCCGACAATTGAAAGGCTGGTGATCCCGGTCTCAACCAGTTTGAAGCCGATAAAGAGCGAGAGCAGAATGGTGAACGGAAACAGCGTATGCGACAGGACCTCGCGCAGCCACGTGCCGTCTAATTTGTAAGACGCCGCATCGAGATGCCGCATCATCCACCGGGTCGGCCGAACCATGACCCATTGCAAGGCTGTTTCGAGCAGATGCAGCGGCGCCCCGAGCCAAGTTTCGATAAACCGCGCCATCCGCGCGCGCGCTGGCATTCGCCGATTCTGTGTGCCGCTTTGGCCAAGTGACGCCATGATTTGCCTCCAAGATCTACGCGGATATGCGCCGGTCTATAATTAATTGAACGTGTTCAAATTACATAGAGACGCGGCCCTGTCAAGCGGGCAGGCGGACCGAACAGGACCGCCAATGTGGGCCTGCAGACCTCTGGGCGGGCGCTTCGCTGCGCGTCTCGCTCTATCCGCAGATTGAACACTTTCGCCAGACGGCTTTGGCAAAGCGCCGGAATAGGGAGGATAGCGGCGACAATGTGCCTTATGCGGCGCCAGCTCAGTGATTTACCCCATCGTTTCGAGAGAGAGAGAGAGAGAGGCGCAGCGTGAGAGAGCAGATCAAATCCTGGTGGCGGTTCGATCCAGAGACCGAAGCGGCTTCAGAGGACAATCCTCATGCGCCGCTGGCCGACGGGCAAAGACGCGGCGCCTTGCCTTTGCTGACTCTGGCATTTGGTTGGGGCTTCTTGGTCACCGGCTTGTTTGTCGGCGGCGCGCTCGGCAATGGGCTGACCTTTGGCGATGTCTTGCTCGCGAGCTTTATCGGCAATGCGGTGAATTTCGTGATTGGCGCTTTGGTTGGTTATATTGGCTATCGCACGGCCTGTAATAGCGGGCTGCTCTATCGTTACATATATGGCGCGTTCGGGGCGATTGGACCGGTGTTGTTAATGGCCTTGCTGACGATTTGTTGGCAGGGGATTGTGGTCGGTGCATTCGGATTTGCGTGGGTTCAGTCTTTCGATAGCGGGGCCTTTTATGCGGTGGCGATTTTTGGTGGGCTATTATTCACCGCGACAACATATTTGGGGGTGCGCGGGCTCGAATTGGTGAGCATTCCGGCCGCCATCGTGCTGGTCTTGGTTGGCCTCTATGCGGGCTATTCAAATGTCAGTGCGGCAGGCGGCTGGGATGGCTTCCTCGCTTTGTCCGAAGCGCAGTCGCAAACCTCGCCACTGACCATGGTGCAGGCGGTCAATCTCGTCATTGGGTCGTGGATTGTCGGGGCGATTGTGATGTCAGAATATACGCGGTTCGCGCCGAAAGCGTGGGTCGCAATTGCGATTCCCTTCATCGTTCTGATCATTGCGCAATGGTTCTTGCAGATCATCGGAGCGATGGGCGGGATCGTCTCGGGGACGCATGATTTTACGACTTACATGCTCACCCAAGGCGCGATCATTGGCGGCATCGGTGTGATCGCGATGAGCCTTGCGCTGTGGACCACAGGCGACACCAATCTGTATTTGCCCGCGGTTCAAACGGCGAGCGTCTTTCGCCGCCCGCAACGGGTTACGACGGTGATATGCGGGGTTTTGGGCACGCTGTTTGGGCTCGGCATCTATCAGAACTTCCTGACTTGGATTGACTTGATTGCCAGCATCGCGCCGCCGATTGTCGGTCCGCTCCTGGTCGATTTCTATCTGCTCAATAAGAAGAAATATCTGAGCTTCGACCCAGACGCTTTGCCGAAATGGAATCCGGCCGCCTTTGCCGCTTATGGGATCGGGGCGGCAAGCACATTCGTGGCTCCGGATCATATGGCCAAAGCCTTGGTGGGCTTATGTGTTTCGGCGCTGGCGTATCTGGTGCTGGCCTTGGTGTTCCGTGACCCGGCGCGCGACGGATGACAGACCGCGCCGGTTAGGTTTTAGGCGCTTGCCAGAGCGCCGTCAGAGCCTGCGCCAGCACATCGGCGCGTTGGATGATTGACCAATGCCCGGTCTTTTCCTGTTTGAGCAATTGCGCCCCGGTTTCGGCGCAGAATTTGTCGGCAATCTCAAGCGGCACATACGGGTCATCGACGCCCCAGAAGACCAGACCGTTCGGGGGCAAATGTTTCACCTCTGGCCACCATTCGGTGCCGACAGATTTGGCCGAGCGGTACAGGCGCAGGATCGACTTTTTCATGTGCGACGACCAATGGCTGGCTTCTTGCGAGGCGAGGTCCGCGGGAACGCCTTGCGCGTGCAGCGCTTTGCACAATTGGTTTTTGCGGGTCAGCGTCGTGATCACTTCGCCAAGGATCGGGGTCTGCCACATGCGCGCCATGGAATGCCACTGATAATCCGGATGGGGCAGGGCATTGGCGACGCACCAGGTGCGGATCAGATCGGGCTTTAAACTGGCGGCTCTGATCGTGATAATCGCGCCCCAATCATGGCCGACCAAATCCACCGGACCGGCCAGCGCATGGGCTTTCTCAATCTCGCTGATATACCAGTCGATATAGGCCTCTTTTGTGGCGCTAAAGCCAGCCGGCGCAGGGGTGACAAAGCCTGGCATCGCTGGCGCGTGATATTGGTCTGATCCAAGTGCCAACTCGCTGATCAAAGGCGCCCACATTGCCGGGGTGTCTGGTACGCCATGGAGGAACAGTTTTAAGGACATATCGCTTCCCCTAAGTCAGACTTGTTTCTATGCAGTTTGAGAGACATTGTGACGAAGAACAAGGAGGAATAGCGTATGAAGACGGCCATCACCGAAATGTTTGGCATTGAACATCCGATTATTCAGGGTGGCATGCATTATGTCGGCTTTGCCGAAATGGCGGCGGCGGTTTCCAATGCTGGCGGTCTCGGGATTATTACTGGGCTGACGCAGAAGACACCGGAAGATCTCGCCAATGAGATCGCCAAATGCCGCGACATGACAGACAAGCCATTTGGGGTGAACATCACCTTCCTGCCAACGCTGAATCCGCCAGATTATCCGGCGATTGTCAAAGCGGTTATTGATGGCGGCGTGAAAGTCGTCGAAACGGCGGGGCGTAATCCGGCGCAAGTGCTGCCGGCGCTGAAAGATGCAGGCATAAAAGTTATCCATAAATGCACTTCGGTGCGTCACTCTTTGAAAGCTCAAGACATTGGCTGTGATGCGGTCTCTGTGGATGGTTTTGAGTGCGGCGGACACCCGGGCGAGGATGATATCCCGAATATGATCTTGCTGCCCCGGGCCGCGGATGAGCTGGAAATTCCCTTTGTATCGTCTGGGGGCATGGCCGATGGCCGCTCGCTGGCCGCGACGATGGCTTGCTTCACATTCTCATGCACGGGCGCTTCTTTGGTTGCGATAAAGCGCGTGCCCATATTCATGCCTTGCGCGCCACATGTCCCGCCATGGATGCGGTATTGATGAAATGTCCGCCCTCGCCATGCGACTGGATCAGCGGCGTAAAC
>JBCBYJ010000209.1:0-3719 GCA_039815905.1 Pseudomonadota bacterium
CTTTGATTAAGCGCTATACGCCGTCTCGAGAGAGCGGCAGTTCGTACCGCGTTTTATTAAAGCGCGCCTAGCCTTTTTTTAGCCTCAGGTGGGACCACCGTGAGGGATTTGGTGCTGCGCTCAGGCGTCACGCCGGGTCTGGAAACTCTGGCGGGCTTGGCATGCGGGCCATGCTGGTTGCCATTAAGTGCCTCCAAATCTCGGCATTGAGGGCCTTGGCCGCATCATCCTCGCGGGCCTCGAGCGACATTTGCAGCACGATCAGATACGAGGCGAGGGCATCGCGTTCGGCTTGCAAGTCGCTGAGTTTGAGACTGGGCGCGCTCGGTATGATCACGGTTTTGCCGGCCAGCGCTATGAGACCGCGCAAGCCGGCAATCTCATTGACCAAACGGTCGGCCGCGCCGTCCCAAGCTTCCCCCGCCATGACCGCCATAATGCCACTCATCGCAGCATGGCCGCCAGAGTAATCACCGTGCAGTTTGGGCGCGACTTCCGTGACCAATTTGCGGCCAATCCGGTCGAGGATCATGCCAATATCGCTCATGCCTCAGCTCCATATTTCGGGCCAAGGCGCATCGCCAACATGAGGTCATGCGCGGCATGCGTGAACCAGCCCGACCAGGCCAAGATCGGATCATCATTCTCGCCCTGCGCGAAGGCTTTTTCAGAGGTCACCCAAATGCCCAAAGCTTTGACATGTGCGAATAGCGACCACCATTCGAATGCGGCTGGATCAAACCGGCACCCCGACGCCGCTTGCCAGATTGCAATCGCCTCTGGCCAAGGCAGGAAGCCCGCCGCGCGCGCTTGGTCATTGCCACACCAGAGCAAGTCCGTGGCCCACGCCAAGTCTTCATAAGGATCGCCAATATGCGCCATTTCCCAGTCCAAGATCGCCGTCAGCGTGCCTTGGCCATCCTGCAGAAAATTGCCGGTGCGGTAATCGCCATGGACCATGGACAGCCGCTGCGCGGGCGGCGGGGGATGACGTTCCAAGTGCCGGATCGCAGCCTCCGCCACCGGTTGCGGTGTGCTTGCATTAGAGCGGATTTCAGTCGCCCAATAATCAAGTTCACGGCGCCAACAGGCCTCTGGCGCGGGCACGTCTATTGCCTGCGCCAATGGCGACCCGTCTACATCCAGAGCCGCAATCGCCCCGAGATGGCGAAAGAATTGCTCGCCCATCTTGGCGCGATGCGGCTCGACCTGTTCGAGCTTAAACGGATTGAGCGGGTCACCGCCTTCGACCCGGCCCATGACAAAAAATGGCGCGCCGAGCACGTCTGGATCGGTCTCCAAAAACAGCGCTTCAGGCACTGGCAAATCGGCTTGGCCAAAAGCGCTTTTTATCGCCGCAAATTCGACCCGTCTTTCGGTATCGATCAGACTGTCCGGCGGATCACGGCGCAAGATCAAGCCTTTGATATGGGCCCCGTTGGCATCCTCATAACTCAGATCAATCGAATAGGTTTGCCGCGATGCCCCGCCATGAATCCGATTGAGGCTGACCACTTGCGCCTGGCGCGCACCTGGCAATTGGGCTTCAGCATAGGCGGCGAATTTTCTCGCAAGCTCCGCTTCAAGCATCCAAGACGTCCTTCCAGCCGCTCGGCGCATGTGGGCCAAGCGCCAATTGTTCGAGAATGCCAATGCCTTCGCTGCTCTGACCATCAGGCCCCGTATGGGTCGCTTTTACGATCGCTTGAATATGCAAATTTTCCGGCTGCTGCCAGGGCAGACGCTCCGGCGTCAGGTCCTCGCGGGTCACAGAAAGATCGCCGCGATAGGTGCCGTGCGCGTGGCTCGGATGGCCATAGCCGATGCCCTTCATCAAGAAGGTCGATACCGGTTCATAGCGCACCTCATGAGCCCGGCCTTGACCATCCTCAACCTGCAAGACCGCCGCTGCCGCCCGGCGTGTTCCATCGTGCCAGGTCACCTGCATCTTGGGGCGGTTCAAATGCAATAGAGCATCATGATCCGCGCCATCCATCGCCAAGACCGCACGTGTGTTCCACGCCCCGCCCGCCGCGTCCTCATTGACATGAAAATACAGCGACAGATTGGGGAAATTGATCGGTGCCCACAGCCAATAGAATTGCGGCAATTGCAGCGGCAGAACCGGCTGTTCATCCCGCTGGCCGATCGGACGCACGCCCCAGCTGCGATCGCGTGTGCCGAGAAAATCAGTCACGTCAATCGTCTCACCCTCGGCGCTAAGCTGACCGTGCCAGTGCCCATTCTGCGTCATGCGTGTGCAATCGATCAGCATGCGTGGCCCTTGGCGATATGTGAAGCGCGGCTCCTCAATCGGGAAATGGCGGCCTGTAAAGGTCACATCGAGGGCGATCCCGTCTGTCTCGTCCAGCGTCAGGCGGATCGATTTGAGCGGCTCAACCACGTCGACCCTGAGCGGCCCAACCTGAGTGTCCATTCGCTCCATGCCGAGCACGCGCGAGACATGGATCGATTTCTGCACCCCGTCTTTCAGGATCGAAACCGCGCCGTCCATAATGTTCAAATGCGGGTAAACGCCAAACGCGGCGGCGAAAAAAACCGAGCCATCGGGCGCATAGCCATTGAAGAAAAACCGGTCATAAAAATTCCGGTCAGACCCCGAGAACGCCACCGGCTCTGGGGTTTGGTGAATTGGATATTCGTCACCTTTGGTGAGCATAGGCGAGGCCTCCCGTTGCGTGATCTCTTTTCGGATCTGCGATCGCCTATAGGTTGGCCTTCAAGCCAAGAGGGCGTCAATGCCTGTCGGAGGGAAAACATGGGATCGGTCGTAACCGCAGAAGAGGTGAACGCGTTTTACGATTCCGTTTTCCCAGGGGATGGCAAACAAGAGCGCGTGCTTGACGTCCGAGAGAATTATGCCCGGATCCGACAGCCTGTCGGTCTAAGTCATCTGCGACCCGGCGGATATATAAGTGGCCCAACCCAAATGGCGGTGGCCGATAGCGCGGCCTATATCGCGGTGTTCACGCGGATCGGAATTACCCCCATGGCTTTGACCAGTAATTTGAACATCAATTTCATGCGACCTTGTATTGGCGATGCGGTGATCGCTGACGCGCATGTGTTAAAGCTCGGCAGGACGCTCGCCGTGATCAGCGTCGATATTCGCGCCGAAGGCAGCGACAAGGTGTCGAGCCAGGCGGTGGTGAATTATTCGCTCCCGATGGCGCCCAGATGATGGTGACCGTTATCGCTGCACTGGCCGGCATGATCGCCGTCGGCCTCGGAGCTTTCGGGGCCCATGCGCTATCGTCCGGGTTTGATGAAAAGGCGAGCGGATGGTGGGAGACCGCGACGCTCTATTTGCTCGTCCACGCCGCATTGGCGACGGCGCTTTCCGCCCTCGATGCGCCGAAATTCGGACTGGCGGCGGCGGTGGTGCTGGGCGGGGCCGCTGTGTTCGCGGCGACGCTCTATGCAATGGCGCTCGGCGCGCCGCGTTGGTTCGGTGCCATCACGCCGATGGGCGGGCTCGGCATGTTGGCAGGATGGGCGTTGATCGCATGGGCAGCTTTGACGTCCTGACGGGCAATAGCTGACCTCGCGAAACCCTTTTCGAACAGCAGTCCCAGGCGTATCACCGCCGCAGATATATTAGGTATAAGGGAGCGCTCAGATGAGCTTATTCGATCTTTCTGGAAAATCTGCCATCATCACCGGATCATCACGCGGTATTGGTAAAGCCATTGCCGAAC
>JBCBYJ010000020.1:0-14743 GCA_039815905.1 Pseudomonadota bacterium
ATTGCCGCGACCGTGCAAGCCCACCGCTAAATTGCTGCGGCAATTGATGGGCGTGCGATATAGCACCTCGCTAAAGACGCGCCTGGATAAAGCCAACCTCAATGCTACAGCCCTCGACATTGCTGTCAGCCAAGCCGCGACCATTGAAATCCGGCGCGATGGGGAATTATTGGACATTCAGCAAGTCAGTCCGGGCCAAAGGCAGCTCGACACCGATCGCCTGCCCCGCGGCGCGTATGCGGTCGATTTGATCATCCGAGAAGGGGGCGACACAAGAACCGAGACCCGCTATTTCACAACCTCGTCTGGCCTGCCGCCCAGTGATACCCCGCAATGGTATGTTGAGGTCGGCACTGCATTGCCGATTGGCGCGCAAAACGGTTGGATCCCGACCGGCGAGACCCCGATCCTGGCCGTCGGTCGTCACCAGCGCATGGGATCGAACTGGGTCGTGCGGGTGGATGCAACGCTGACGGATCAAATCCTGTTTTTGGAAGCCGGCGCTCACATTCGAACACGAAAAGTCTCAGGCTCAGCGAGTGTCCTCACCTCGGGCACCGGCACGCGTGGCATCTCCGTATCAGGCACCACCAATCAGGGCCGCTGGCAGCTAAATGGCAGCTATCGACATTTAGGCCTCGGCTTGCAGACGCTGAGCCTGAGTGCGCGTGAATATAATCCGTTTCCGAGCGGGTTTCGCCAGGCCAGTCTTACCGCCAATCGCTCAGCTGCTTGGGGGCGGATTGGCGTGCGCGGGTTCTATTTCGAAAATGACACGGGCGGTGAGAATTGGTTTGCGGGCCCGTTTGCTGATTTGGCCATTTTGGGCCGAGATCGCTGGCGGGTGAACTTGCTCTTGCGCCAGGAATGGGCGAGCAACCGCACCAATAGCTTCATCGGCTTGCGCCTCAGCTCGGCGCTTAACCGGCCGCCGCAATTCCTGTCGAATGCCAGGCTCTCTGCGCGCTTGGATGCGTTCCGGTCTGAGCCGCGAAGGCGCGGGGACGTGCAACAAAACATTGTCTCAGAAGCCACGATGAGTGCCGACCTCTTACGCGCTAAGTTCAACCGCGTGTCGAGCTATGTCCGGGTCCGCGATGAGGAGGATCTTGGCGCGCAGATTGGACTCTCGCTCTCCACCCCGGCCGTCGAGGCGCGCGTCGAGGGTCGCTACCAGTTTCAAAATCAGACCACTGCATTGATGGATCTTCGCTCCGGCTTTGCGCTCAGCCCGGGCGGTGTCTCGCTGACCGCCTCGACGCGCGAAAGCGGCGCCATGGTCAAGCTCAACGGCGCGGCGGGCGGTCCGGTATACCTGCGCGAGAATGGCCAGACCCGCGCCATGACCCGTGCGGTGACAGAGCGTGGCGGTCGCGGATATTTGCCTTTAGAGCCCTTCACCATTGCCGATATTGGCATTCAACCGGCGCGCGCCCAGGATGTGACTTATGACCAGTCTACGGAGCGCTTCATCGTCTATCCGGGCAACATCATGCAGACTGAACGCAGCTTGCGCGAGGTCCGGATCATTGTCGGTCAATTGTCAGATTTGAACGGCAAAGCGCACGCCAACGCGGTGCTGACCCATCAGGGCATAAGTCTCGGGCGCACAGATGCAGAGGGATTTTTCCAGATCGATGCGAGCCCCGGCGACCGCATCATCGCGCGCCTGCCAAATGACGAGACGTGCCGGTTCATACTTCTAGAGGGCAAACCGCCAGCAGGACGGGACGAAGCGCCGCCTTTTGTGCAAATCGGCCAGCAGCCCTGCACGCCGGATTAGGTCATCAAGCCCATTTCATGACGGTAGCGGCGGCGCAGCAAATCAATCGGCGCAAGTTCTCCGCTCTTGGCTTCCTCATAATGCCAATAGGTCCAGCCATTGCAGGCCGGGGCTTGTTGCACAAACGCCCCCATGCGGTGGATCGACCCCGTCGCTTCGCCGGTCGTCAAACTGCCATCCAGCCGAATGCGCGCATTAAAGCGCTTTTTCGGTGACCAGAGCCGGTCGCCGGGCTTCAGCCAGCCATTCTCGATCAGCGCCCCAAATGGCACGCGCGGCAGAGACTTTTTGCCTTTTTCAATCTCGAGCATTTCGCCTTGGATGGGCGTGATCGCTTTCAAGCGCGCCCGGGACAAGCGGACATAAGCCGGGTCTTGCTCAATGCCGACAAAGGCGCGACCCAGTTTTTTGGCGACCGCCGCTGTGGTTCCGGTTCCAGAAAATGGATCGAGCACGACGTCGCCGGTCTTAGACGTGGCCAGCAGAATGCGCTGCAACAGGGCTTCAGGCTTTTGTGTCGGATGGGCTTTCTTGCCATCATCGCCTTTCAACCGCTCGCCGCCGGCGCAGATCGGGATCAGCCAATCAGAGCGCATTTGCTTGTCTTCATTGAACGCTTTCAGCGCGTCATAATTGAACGTGACTTTCGACTTTTCAGACTTGCCCGCCCAGATCATTGTCTCATGGGCATTTTGAAAACGCGTGCCTTTGAAGTTCGGCATCGGGTTTGATTTGCGCCAGATCACATCATTCTGAATCCAGAATCCGGCATCTTGAAGCACCGTGCCAACTCGAAAAATGTTATGATACGAGCCGATAACCCAAATCGCGCCATCGTCTTTCAGAATGCGCCGACATTCGCTCAGCCATTGATGCGTGAACAAGTCATAAGCATCAAAGCTATCAAACTGGTCCCAGGCATCGGTGACGCCGTCTACTGTAGATTGATCGGGCCGGGTCAAGCCGCCGCCCAATTGCAAATTGTAAGGTGGGTCGGCAAAAATGAGATCGACCGATTGATCCGGTAGACGCGCCAAAACATCGACGCATTCGCCTTCAATAATTGTGTTCTTGTTGAGCTCCATGCCCCGCGCTTCCCATCGTCGAATCAGTTGCGAATCAGAAGCACTCCAAATCACCCAGTTTGGGTTATCGATTGGTTACCGCCGCCGAAACTGATTCGCTTTAAACCGTTTCGATATCGAAACTGCCTCAATCGCGCCTTGTGGACAAGTCTGTGGAATTAGGGGCTTGGCCGAATTGTCTTGCCTTTCGTGACGCAAGCGTCATCTTCAAAGTATGAGCGCCACACAAAATAGAATGCCGCTGCCGCGCGTGCTGGCTTTTGCCAGTGTCGGCATGCCGCTGGCGGCGATCGGTTTGCCAATGGCGGTGTTCGTAGCGCCCATGTATGCCGAGCAGCTCGGGCTTGGCACAACCATGGTCGGCTTGATCTTTATGTTTCTGAGATTCTGGGATCTCACCACAGATCCGGTCATGGGATGGCTGGTCGATTCACGCCCGACCCAAAATGGCCGCATCAAACACTGGCTGATCGGCAGCGTTCCCGTCCTGATGATTGGCGGTTTCTTCATCTATATGCCGATGAGTGAGACCGTCGCACCGGCGTACCTGATTGTCTGGCTCGCCGTGTTCTGGCTGGGCTTCACGATGCTGCAAACGCCGCATCAATCTTGGGTGCCAATGATCACCACCGCTTATGATGAACGCTCTCGTTTGTTCATGTGGCGCGAAGTGATCTCGACATTGACGCTCTTGGCGCTGCTCATCATTCCAACGCTCTTGGCGATCAATTTTGGCATGGAACGACGCGGCCAAGTGCAAGTGATGGGCATTATTTTGCTCGTGGTTTTGCCAGCCACCGTGCTGTTAAGCGTGCTCTTCGTCCCCGATCCGGCGCCGAAGCCGAGCGCGGACAAAGTCGAATTTAGTTGGACCGCAATTAAAGTGGCTCTGCGCGATCCCAATATGTCGCGCATCTTGCTCGCCGAAATCCTGATCGGGATCGCCATTGCCGGGACTGGCGGCACCTTTCTGTTTGCCGCACAATGGGGCTTTGGCGTCACCAATCTGGCGCCGGTTATTCTGATGGTATTCTTCGTCTCGGGGTTTGCCGCGATGCCGCTCTGGGTGCGATTGTCAGAGCGGACTGAAAAGCATACGATTTTTGTGGCCACCTGTGTCTGGTCGATCGTCACCTATCTCGTTTATCTGCCTTTGAGCGCGATGGGCGGCGGTGTGGTCTTGCTGACAATTGCGGCGATTGTGTCCGGTCTTGGCTATGGCACGCCCTTCATTCTTTCGCGATCCATGGTCTCGGACGCGATTGAAGATGAGCAAGCCAGAACTGGAGAAAACCGGTCTGGCATGTATTTCTCGCTGATGTCCGGCGCCTATAAAACCGGCGCCAGCTTCGCGATTGGCATTCCTTACATTCTACTTGGGGTATGGGTCGGGTTCGACCCGTCCGGCGAGAATACGCCAGATGTCGCACGCGGCGTGGTGCTGGTCTTTGTTGGCGTCCCGGTCATGTCATATGCGCTCGCGGCGATCATTATGCGCAATTACAAACTGACCCGCCGCCAGCAGGCCGCGAATGCCGCCAAGGTCGCAGAAATGCTAGCCGACCCTTCATAAAGCCATTCGGTATTGGCTGCCTTTTAGAACCGGCGGTTGAAACAGATCGGTGCGCAACGGTGCCCGCGTCGGTAATAGGTCGAGCCGCCGGATCGAGCGGGCAAAGCGTTGCCCGATCAGCTTGGCCAGCGCGCCTTGTCCGGTGCCACGCGCGAACCAATCGGCATCATAATCTTTGCCGCCGCGCATCTCGCGCAACAGATTGATCACCCGGGCCGCGCGGTCGGGATAATGCTCAGCCAGCCATTCATGGAAAATATCCTTCAGCTCATGCGGCAAGCGCAACAAGACATAGCCCGCCCCGCTGGCGCCATGGGCTTTGGCCGCGTCGAGCAAAGCTTCTAATTCAGGCTCATTCAGCGCCGGAATGATCGGTGCCGCCATAACCGTGACCGGCACGCCGGCCTCGCTCAAGGCGCGCACCGTCGCATAGCGTTTATGCGGCGCCGCCGCGCGCGGTTCCATCCGCCGCGCAAGCTTCGGATCAAGCGTCGTGATCGAGACTCCGACCCGGCACAATTGCTTGGCCGCCATCGGCGCAATCAGGTCGAGATCTCTTTCGATCAAAGCTGATTTGGTGAGCAAGGAAACCGGGTGATTGTGATCGCTCAAAATCTGCAAAAACCGCCGAGTTAGCTTTTGCTCTCGCTCCACCGGTTGATAGGCATCCGTATTCACCCCAAGCGCAATCGGACGCGGCACATAGCCCGGGCGCGACAATTCTTTGAGCAAGAGGTCCGGACCATCTGGCTTGTAGAATAGCTTGCTCTCAAAATCTAAACCGGCTGAGAGGCCATGATAAGCATGGGTCGGCCGCGCGAAACAATAGACGCAGCCATGCTCACACCCTCGATAGGGATTGATCGAGCGGTCAAAGTGAATATCGGGCGATTTGTTAAACGTGATAATGGTCCGCGGCGTCTCTTTGGTGAGTGTGGTGGGCAATCGCGCCGCCGCGTCTTCAATCGTGCCCCAGCCATCATCTATCGCCTCGCGCGTTTCGCGTTCGAAGCGTCCGGTCTGGTTCGAAACAGCGCCGCGTCCGCGCTGCTCGAACCGTTCCCGAACTTCCGCCACAGCCGCCCGCCCCACCCGGCCTGTCTTTGCTAATTTCTGATCCGTCCGCATGCGACGTCTAGAGCACAGAGACAAGAACAAAACAAGAACTTTAGTAAGAATTCCACAAGAAGGCCGGTCTTGCGCTCACGCTTGGGATCAGAACGTCGCGGTCAGCGTCGCCTGGAACGTGCGGGGATTAAGCGGTCGGAAAAACGCGTTTCCGCCGCTCGAAGATGTAAACGTGAAGGCCAGCGTTTCCTCGTCGAGAATATTATCAATATTGAATCGCAAGCTGATATTTTCCGGCAAACCAAAATCGTTCGGCCCGCCAATATCGACATAGCCGCTCCACAGAAAATAGCTCTCCATGACATTGCCGGGCGAGGCAGAGGCTTCTTTGAAGTCCGCGAAGCGCTCGCCCGTATATTTGGTCGAAAGGTTCGCCACCAACCATTCATTCGGCTCATAGGTCACGCCGCCGGAAAAGATCCATTCCGGACTGTCGGCCAAGCGACTGCCCGCAGGATTGGTGCCAAAGCCATCTTCCAATTCGCTCTGATTGTAAGTCAGGTTGAAGTTGGCATAGACCTGATCATTGAAGATATCAGGCTGATAAACCCCGGAAAGCTCGACCCCCATGGCCGTTGTCTCTCCGGCATTGACCGAAAAGCTCTCCGGTTGATTGGTCGCTGGATTGAGCACATTGCCGGTGACGATGCGATTGTCGAAGGCGGTATAGTATAGCGCTGCCGTCGCATTGAACTGAGGCCGGCTGGTGCGAAAGCCAATCTCATAATTGGTCGACTCTTCGGCCTCAGGTTGCGGCGCAACAAAGGAGATGGCATCGTCGAAAATTGTATCAGCACCGCGCGGCAAGGCAAAGTTTTGCGAGTAAGACGCGAACACTTGGTCAGTGCCATTGAGATCATAGACCGCCCCGATCATCGGCAAGGGATCGCTTGAATAATTCGCTGTGACCACTTGCGGGCCATATCCTGGCAACGTGTCGCCGCCGCCTGCGCTGCCAACGCGGATCGCATAGTCATTATAGTCGCGATAGCCATCCAGCTGATAATCAATGTCCAGAAGTTTGGCGCCGATCTCAACTTTCAACCGATCCTGTAAGAGGCTGATTGTGTCTTTCACATAGACCTGCGTGCTCTCGCGGGTCGCGGTAAAGTCCTTGCGAAAATAAGCGGTCTCATCGAACAAGATCTCACCATCGGCGCTGCCATTGGTATTGTTGAGGCGCTGCTGAGTGCGATCATATACGTCTTCTTCGAGCCAGCCGCCAAACTCCAAACTGTGATTGGCAATCTGCCACTCAAAATCGAGCACAAAGCCAGTGCGCTCTCCGCCAACCGTCGACAAGCCATATTGCACGCCACGTGGATGCGTCACCGGCACGCCGACTTCAACCTGATCTGAGAACCGACCTAGCGTATTGCCATAACCGTCAGGCGAGACGCCGAAGCCGTCTTTGTCTTCTAAATAAGCCGTAGCGGTGAGAGAGAGGCTGTCACTGAGATTGCTCTCAAGGCTCAGACTATAAAGACTGTCCTGGCGAACATTGACCCTGTCAGCAAAATAAGAGGTGCAAGATCCCGTTTGCAGGGGCTGAAAGTCTGCATCATCAATCGTACCATCTTGATTGAAATCGACGTCCACCGGCGCAATACAGCCCGTCTCTGGAAGCGTCTCAGCATAACCATAATCAAACCCGTTCGCTTCAAACGTAGAACGAGAACCAGACGGCGAATCAAAGTCGAAGAAGTCATTAGCCACATATTTGGCCGTGAGGATCGTATCCGCGTCGAATTTATATTGCGCTTTGGCCTCAAAATGCTCGCGGTCAATCGTGCCAGGTCCGCGCCACAGTTCGCTATCGGTTTTGGAGCGACTGATATAGGCCGAGAAGCCGCCAATCTCACCGGTTTCGAGCTTTAAAAAAGTGCGCTGCAAATTGTCATCGCCGACCGTGTAGGCAATCGTGCCGCCAAGCGACTCTTCCGGGTCGACCGAATTATAGGAGACAATCGGGCCGAGCGAGGCATAGCTTGGCAATGACACATCCCCGGCCCCGGGGGAGGCGACGACTGAGCCTAAATTCTCATTATCGACATAGCGAAAGATCGGACTGCCACCAAAGGCATCGGATCGGCCCATCGGAACGCCGTCTAGAATAAAGCCAATCTGCTGCAAGTTGAACGCGCGAACCGTGACGGAGTTGCCAAACTCATAAAGGCCCAAAGCGCCGTCCGTCTGAACGTTAAAGCCCGGCAAAGTCTCTAGCATTTTCAAGCCGGAAATGCCGGACGGCGCAGACAGCAATTCTTCGCGTGTCACCGCGACTGTATTGGTCGCTTCATCCAGTCCGATCGCCAAATCGGTCTGCGAAATGCGACGGCCTTGGATGACGACGATATCCATGACCGCGTCTTGATCTGGTTCGGCATCGGTCTGCGCCGACGCCGGCGCTGCCATCAAAGGCAGACTGGTCATCCATGACAAAGTTGAAAGAGCCAAACACAAGGTTCGACCTGAGATTGGTGAAAGAGTCATACAAACATCCTTTCCATTTCGCCCGAGCGAAGAGGTATGAGTTGTTAGAGAGGCCACGTCCGCCATTCAGGCGGCACGGGCCGCTTTGAACACCGGTTACGCAGTCACGTGGAACGCAGAGGTGAGGATACCGCCCAGCATTTTGCAGGCTGGATCAGGGGTTGGATTATCCGCGCCAGGCGCGGTTAAATAGCCCGTTCGTGGGTCGAACCCTCCTAACCGATCATTTCAGCGCTGGAATGACGATTGGTTTTCGGGCCTACCGCGCAACCAAATGCGTCCTGACCCAGATTTTTGGCAACCGATGCGCCGCCGGATCAAATTCGAGGCAGACCCCGGCGGATTCGCTAAACCACAAGTTTTAGGGCTTTGGCGAATACGCTTGGCAAAGCATCTGCTGCGGCCTCGATCGCCGTCGTTTCAGACCCACCCGGTGCGGGCGCGCACCAGACCCGTAGGATGAGCGCAAAATGGGTGAAGACGTGGCGGACCTCGCCCGCGTCTTGCCAGTCGGCTTGTGCTGGAAAAACGGCGTCCTCGACGCCCTCCGACCAATCCGAGGTCGGAAGCCCCATCATGCCGCCCAGCAAGCCTTTGTCCGGACGCCGCTCTGTGCGCACAGTCTGATCTGCGCCGAGCAAGAGATAGACATGCCCATGACGGGTGGGTTTTGGGACCTTTTTGGGCTTGATCGGATAGCGCTCCGCCGCGCCTTCGGCGCGCGCGGCGCACATGGAGCGAAGCGGGCAGATCGAGCAATTGGGCGATTTCGGCGTGCAAATCGTGGCCCCAAGGTCCATTAGGGCTTCGGCAAATTCGGCCGGATGGGCGCGCGGCACCAGATCCTCTACCACCGATTTCAACCGCGTTTTTTCGAGTTTCCAGTCCCCTTTCAGGGCCATCAAGCGCGCAAAGACCCGATCGACATTGCCATCGACGGCCGCGGCGCGCTGACCAAAGGCGAGCGCGGCGATGGCGCCCGCCGTATATGGACCGATGCCAGGCAGCTCGCGCAGGCCTTCAACCGTCTCCGGCCAAGCCCCGCGCGCCGCGATGGCGCGGGCGCATTTCAGCAGATTGCGGGCGCGCGCATAATAGCCGAGCCCCGCCCACGCCGCCATGACGACCTCATCCTGCGCCGCGGCGAGGGTTTGAACGCTTGGCCAACGCTGAGTGAATGCGAGATAATAGCGGGTCGCATGCGGGACCGTGGTTTGCTGCAACATGATCTCTGCCAACCAAACCCGATATGGGTCGGGCTTGATCCCGCGTGCGCGGTCGCCTGGCCCGATCCGCCACGGCAATTGCCGCGCGCTTCGGCTGTACCATTCCAGCAAATGCGCGGGCAAATCTGCAAAGTGTAACTTTTCATCCATGTTCATGCCGGGCAAGGTGACGTGAATGGTCAAACGTTCAAGCCTCGATCCGCTAGAAGAAGCCCGCGCGCGGGTCAAACTGCGCTATGCTAAGGCGAAACCTGTGCATCCCGGGCCGGGCACCCTTGGCAAAGCGGCGATGCGTCTGACGCGCAAAGCCTTGCCGAAAAAAGGCGCGACGCTGAGCCGCCTCAAAGTCCAATGGTCGGACATTGTCGGCGAACAATTGGCGCGCCTCTGTCGTCCGGAAAAATTGACCCCGGCCAAAGGCGGGCGGCGATTAACCCTGAAAGTGATCCCCGCAGCGGCTGGCTTGGTTCAGCACCAAAGCGAAATGATCCGCCAACGCGTTTCAATCGCCGCGGGCGGAGATATTACCGCAATCAAACTCTTGCAGGGGCCGCTTTCATCGTCGCCAAACGTCAAACCGGTGCAAAAAATTCCGCTTACGGACGAACAAAGAGACGCTCTGATAGAGAGTGCACAAGGAATTGAAGATAAAAAGCTGCGCGACGCAATTGTTGCGCTTGGCGAAGCCGTGTTAACGGCTGATCCAGGGTCAGATACCGACTCTGAGTCCGCCGTCACGCCCGAGTCACATGAAAGTGACACTCCGAACCCGCTTCCGTTTTAACCCTGTTTCCCTCTTTTCATGTCCCAGAAAGGCCCCTCTATGCTCAGCCCCACCCGCCGCGCGGCCACTGCAGCTTTGACTGCCATCCTCCTAACCGCTTGTGGAGGCGCCAATACGGGCAATGCGCAAGGCGGATCATCAGAAGCCGAAACTCTGGCGCTGACCGATATCTCGATCGGAAATGAAGACGCACCCGTGACCGTTGTTGAATATGCCAGTTGGACCTGCCCGGCATGCTTACAATTTCATACCGATGTGATCCCGATGCTGAAAAGCGATTATGTTGAGACCGGCAAAGTGAAATTTGTGTTTCGCGAGTTTCCGACGCCGCCGGCAAATATTTCGGTCGCGGGGTTCGCCCTCGCCCGCTGCGCCGGGGAAGAGAATTATTACAATGTCATTGATGACCTGTTTGCCGCGCAGACCAATATCCTAAATCTCGCCCGCTCTGGCGGTGATATTGAAGCGGCGATGCGCGATCTCGCCTCCAGCTATAGTATTGAAGGGGACGGCTTCAATGACTGCCTGTCGAATAAGGACGTCACTTATGCGATCGGCGAATCGGTCATGAAAGGCGATAGCCAAGGGGTGAACTCCACCCCGACCGTCTTCGTGAATGGAGAAAAGCTGCAAGGCTTTGAGTGGCGCAATGCCGATGGCATGCGGGCGATCCTGGATGCCGAGCTTGGCCCAGACGCGAGTGCACAACCTGAAACTGAGCCGGGCACCGAGCCTGGCACAGAATAGGCTTCGTTTCGCCTACGCAACAGCGTTAACATATTGGCAACCAATCCGACTCAGACTGTTAAGGAAAGGTTATGAGAATGCTTCGTTTCACCCGTCGCGGTGCTGTAATGGCCGCTGCAGCCCTAGCCCTCGCGGCTTGTGGATCGTCTTCTGAAGACGACGCCTCCAGTGCAGATGCAACCAAAGCTGCGAGCGACAAAGTCGTCTTGCAGGACATTATTTTTGGCGATCCGGATGCGCCGGTTACGCTGATCGAATATGCCAGCTGGACCTGCCCGGCCTGTTTGAGCTTCCATACTCGGATCATGCCGACTGTGCAGGCCGACTATATTGATACGGGCAAAGTCCGCTTGGTGTTCCGCGAATTTCCGACCGCTCCAGCCAATGTCACAGTGGCCGGATTTGCTATCGCCCGCTGCGCGCCCGAGGAGCGTTACTATGACGTCTTGGATGAGCTGTTCGTGCGCCAGGACGCAATCCTAACGCTGGCGCGTCAAGGCGGCCCGGTTGTTGAAGCTTTGAAGCAAATTGCCGCCAATCACGGCATAGATGGTGATGACGCGTTCCAAGCCTGCTTGGATGATCAAGGCAATCGTGACGCCATCCGGGCCTCGATCGCGGCAGCGACGGCCAAAGACGTGAATGCGACACCGACCTTTTTCTTAAATGGCGAGCAGATGAGTTCCAATGATTGGATCACACCTGTGAGCTTTTCGGCTGCGCTCGATGCCGCGATCAGCGCCGCAGAAAGCGACTGAGAACCCATGGGGACTGCATGCAGTTAAAAGAATTACGCATTGCGGGCTTTAAGTCTTTTGTAGACCCCGAAGCGGTCCCGGTCCGTCCAGGCCTCACCGGCATTGTGGGTCCGAATGGCTGCGGCAAATCCAATTTGCTGGAAGCTATGCGCTGGGCGATGGGGGCCAATTCCGCCAAAGCCATGCGCGGCGGCGAAATGGATGATCTGATCTTCTCTGGCGCCGCTGGGCGTCCGGCACGTGAGCTGGCTGAAGTGACGCTGGTCTTGGACAATAGTGCCCGCACCGCCCCGCCTGAGTTTAACAGCTCCGACACGTTAGAGATCATGCGGCGTCTCAAGCGCGGCGCCGGGTCGAGCTATAAATTAAACGGTCGCACGGTGCGCGGCAAAGACATTAAACTGCTCTTTGCCGACGCTTCGACGGGGGCCAACTCGCCTTCATTGGTGCGCCAGGGTCAGATTAGCGAACTGATCGGATCAAAACCGCAAAACCGTCGGCGCATCCTCGAAGAGGCCGCGGGCATTGCTGGTCTGAATACGCGACGCCATGAAGCTGAGCTGAAATTGCGCGGCGCGGAAACCAATCTCGAACGTTTGACCGAAGTTTCTGCCGAAGTTGAACGCCAGCTTGAAAGCCTCAAACGCCAGGCGCGAAAGGCGCGCAAGTATAAAGAACTCAGCGCCCGGATTTCGGCTCTTGAAGCTTTCCTCGCTCACTTAAAGTGGCACACGGCCAAAGCCGATCAGGAAACCGCCGCCGTGTCGCTGGCGCGCGCTAAAACCGAAGTCGAGCGCCTCACCCGCGAGGCCGCGGTTGCCGAAACCAAGCGCTTACAAGCCAGCGAAGGTATCGGCCCGCTGCGCACCGCTGAAGCCGTCGCGTCTGGCAAGCTCGGACAGGCCCGGATCGAGCTTGCAAGAGTTGAGACCGAACGCAAAAACGCCGCTGACTTGCTGGCGGGTCTTGAGCGCGAAGCTTCGCGCCTGGCGGAGGATATTCAACGCGAGCAAAGCCAAAAAGAAGAGGCCGAGCGCACGCTCGCCGACGCTCAAGAAGCTCTCGCCGCTTTGCCGGTTGAGAGCGATACAACCAACACAGAAAAAGAGGCCGAGGCTGAACGCATCCTGGCCGACGCCAAGGAAAGCCTGGCGCGTGCTCAATCCGAAGCAGATGCCAAAAGCGAAGCCTTTGCCCAGAAACGGGCGGAGATCCAAGCGCTCGAAGCCAATGCCAATGCCCATCGCCGGCGCATGGAAAGCCTGCAGCAAGAAGTGCAACACTTGCGCGCCGCTGTCGAAGCGCTGCCCGACACATCGGCCCTAACGGGCGATCTGGATATCGCGCGCCAGGCAGAAACCGACGCCGAGGCCGAACACATAGCCGCGCAAGAGGCGCTCGAAGCCATTGAACAAGCCTTAGGGGCCAAACAAGACGCCGAAGAGGCTGCCAAAGCCCCGGCGGACGAGGCACAGGACGCACTGCGCACGCTGGAAACCGAGATTGCCGGTCTGACTCGCCTGTTGCGAAAGGCAGAGCGCCCGCAAAGCCCGCCCGTGGTCGAACAGATGCGCACGCGCGATGGCTATGAGAAAGCCGTGGCGGCGGCGCTTGGCGATGATTTACAGGCGCCGACCGATCGCTCTGCCTCCATCTATTGGGGCGGTAGTCAGGTCAAAACGCAGCCTTTGCCAGGCTTTGCCAAGCCGTTAACCGATTTTGTTGAGGCCCCTGGCGAGCTGGCCGCACGGCTATCGCAATGTGGGGTGGTCTCACGCAGTGATGGCGAGGCGCTCGCCGCTGAGTTGAAGCCCGGACAAAGACTGGTCACCCTGGATGGTCACCTCTGGCGCTGGGATGGCTTTACACGCACGCCAGCTGCGCCAGTCGCAGCCGCTGAACGTTTAGAGCAACAAGCCCGCCTGGAAGCGGCGCAAAGCGCGCTTGGGCCGCAGCGCCAGATGGTTTCTGGTCTGCAAGCGAAATTTGCTGAGCTGCGGGGCGCGCGGATTGGCGCTGAACAAGACTTCAAGCAGTATCGCCGCGACGTGCAAGACGCAGCCCAACGTTTGGATCAAGCCCGCCGCAATCTGGCGAGCGCCAAACAGCATAGCGACCGCGCCAGTCTCAAAGCCGATGCGGCGAAAGAAAATCTCGCACGCGTTGAATCGGATTTGCATATTGCCCGCGAAGCCTATGAAACAGCGGCGAAGCCCGAAAATGCGGACGTTCTGATCGACCTCGAACACGCCGTCGAACAGGCCCGCAGCGTCTTGGCCACAGCGCGTGAGCGCGAAACCGAATGCCGGGGGCGCCTGACCGACCTCACCCGTAACCGCCAACAAGCCATGGCGCGCCGCGAAGCGCTGACGCAGGACGTCGAGCGCTGGACAGGGCGGTTAGACAGCTCCAGCCAGCGCGTCGCTGCGTTGCTGACTCGCCGCTCTGAAGCCGCCAGTGAAGCCGCCACGGCGAGAACACGGCCCGAAGCCTTGCAATCGCAGCTCGATACATTGGCCGCGCGCGTCGCAGCGCTCGAAACCGAGCGCCAAAGCGCCGCTGATACATTATCGGCTCGAGAAGCCGAAATTCGCGACGTCGAAGAAACGGCGCGCTCGACCAATAATCTCGCCATGAGCGCCCGTGAAACGCTGGCGATCGCCAATGCCAAGCTGGAAAACGCCACCGAGCGGCTGGGCGAAGCGTCAGAGATTGCGCAAACGCAGTTCCAGCGCGCCCCAGAAGGCCTGCTCGCCATCGCCAAAGCGGCGATGGAGGAGGACGAAATGGACGGGCTCGATGCCAAAGAGGCCGAGCGCCAAATCGATTTCCTGCGCCGCGACCGCGAAAACCTCGGCGGCGTCAATATGGAAGCCGAATCTGAAGTTGAAGAGCTGTCCTCGCGCCTGGGCCTACAAGCGGATGAGCAGGCTGACCTCACCGCCGCCATAGCGAAGCTGAGAGAAGGCGTCGCAGCTTTGAATGATGAAGGCCGCACGCGTCTTCTCGGCGCCTTTGATCAGGTCAATGAGCATTTCAAAGCGCTCTTCACGGCCCTGTTTAGAGGCGGTGAAGCTGAATTGCGCTTGGTCGATGCGGATGATCCGCTGGCCGCCGGGCTAGAAATCTTTGCGCAGCCCCCCGGCAAGCGCCTCGGCACGCTATC
>JBCBYJ010000210.1:0-3695 GCA_039815905.1 Pseudomonadota bacterium
GCGCATCTTGCGAGACTTCGGCATAATTCGGACCGGCAGGGCGCGTGACGTCTTCGCCGCCGAGTTGGCCGAGCACCGCGTCTCCGAGCTCGCTCGCCCGCTCCAATCGCTCTTCTTGTCGGTCGCACGCGGCCAATCCAATCAGCGCTGCGAGGCTTGTGACCAAAGCCGTGCGCTTTGCCCATTTTGCTGTTCTAGCCATTCTAGCCATAGACTTCGTCCCCTAATCTACCGGATCGCGTTGGGGTATCTTAACCATATGTCAATCTCGTGGCGAGCGGAATTATTCGCGGGCGCCAAGCGCTCGGCCAACCACCAGTCCTGCCTCTTCAATCGCTTTGCGCGCTGGCTTGGACACAGCGGTCATGTTCATAAAGCCATGCACCATGCCGGGATATTCCTTCGTCGTCACTGGCACACCATGGGCGGCGAGCTTTGACACATAGGCCTTGCCTTCATCTTTGAGCGGGTCCCAGCCACACAGGACCATATGCGTCGGTGCAAGCCCGGCAAAGTCATCGTCAGGCGCAAATAGCGGCGAGACGCGTTTGTCCATCCGGTCCGTTTCGCGGCCAACATAAGAGTCGCGAAAATAGTCGAACAGATTGGGCGAGATGAAAAAACCGCCTTCTTGGAAAGTCATACGCTTGGCGCGGATGTCGACAAATTGCACCAAGGGGTAAAGCAGCAATTGAAAGGCTGGCATGATCGTGCCGCGTCGGCCAGACTCTTGCGCGATGAAGGCCGACAGATTGCCGCCTGCACTGTCGCCGGCCACCGCGATCCGATCTGGATCGAAGCCGAGAATATTGTTGCGGTCGGTCGCCCAGGTCCAGGCCGCCATGGCATCCTCGTGCGCGGCGGGAAATTTATGCTCGGGGGCCAGGCGATAATCCACGGACAGAACCCGGCAGCGCGAACTTGCCGCCAGGCGCCGACAAATCACATCATGGGTATCAAGATCGCCCAAGACAAAGCCGCCGCCATGAAAGAAGATGATCGCGGGCGCCGGTGTGATCCCCGCAGCCAGCGGTACATAGAGCCGGGCCTTGAGCGGGCCTTCGGCGCCGTCAACGACCAGATTGGACAGTTCCGCCAGATCCGGCAAATCGCGCTCGACCGAACGACTGGCCCGGTAGAAACTATTGCGCAAGCCTTCCGTAGAGCCTTTCCAATCCATGCCGGATAGTCCCGGCATGTCCGGCATTTTCAGTTTGTCCATAAAGGAGCGTAAAGTGTCTTCCATCGCCATGGCGCGATCTTAAGCGGGTTTACGCGGCAATAAAATGACAGAATGACCCACCGGCCTGAAAAGGCTAACCGATAAAGAAATAGTCCGTCACGCGCCACATCACATAAGGGGTATTGCCGATCATGATTTCCGGCAGCAGATCCGACCAGATTCGGCCCCGAACACCGTCCGGCAAGCGGTCTGAGACCGTCTCAACCGCGAGGCCGAGGGCGCACACATCCATGCCCTCAATCACCTCTTGCATGCGCGCATAAGAAACCCCTTCAGCATTGGCAAAAGCCGCCACTTGCAAGGCCAAAGCCCATTGCTGCGAGCCCAGCGCCAGCCCTTGTTCTTGCAACAAAGCTTCATCGCGAGAGGTCGGCCGGGCCCAGCGTGACGGGTGGTCTTGGGCGGATTTTGCAACCGTCAGCACGGTCGCCATCCACTCCATCGCCCAGGCATATTGAGGACTGCCATAGGTAAACTCTGAGAGCAGGCTGGGCACCAGCTCATCTTCGTTTTGGGTCAGATAAGACGCGATCTGAGCGCCGTCACACCATTTGCTATTGGTCGCATCTAGGGCGCGAAGGCCAGACGCGAGCCCGGTAATTATGGTCTGGAAATCAGCGCTGTCGGCGGCTTTGAGGGCGCCCGCTTGATCTCGGAATTGCGCAAACAGCGCCTCAAGCAGCAGCCGCGAGCGCTGCGCCTCATCCTCGCCTTCCAAAATGGCGCGCTGGGTCGCGGTCTCCAAGCCCGCATACGTCGCAGGCGCCGCCGCGCGCAAGGCTTCAACCGCTTTGCGGCTCGGCGCGTCTGTTAAATGGTCCAGCAATCTAGGCGCGGCGGCATGCGGACCTGGTTCAGCTTGGTCGGATCCAGTGTCAGGACCGAACACAAACAAAGCCAAGAAGCCCGCAGCGACCAGCGCTAGGATGATCAGACCCAGCCGAAGGTCTGGTTCGGCTTTTGCCATGCTCTGATCCTAAAGCTGCACGACGTTTGGCGGCGGCTCATCGACGAATAGGCTGGCGACCAAATCGGCGCGGCAATCCTGCGTCATGCGCTGATTAACATAGCCTTTGTCGGTGATCTCGCCGCGATCGATGCTTGGCGGCTCGGTCATGACCAAGAAGCGCTTAATGCGCCGGGATGAGCCAGGCTCAGCGGCATTAAAGGCCGCCACTTTGCCGGCAATGTCTTTGTTCAAGCTGATAAAAGCGGCCATTTGGTCGCCGCCTGCGGTTTTGACATAGTCTTCGAACGCGGCCGGTGATGGCCAGATCATCGCGCCGATAAAATTCTTATCCTGACCGCAAATCACAGCGTCAAACACCAAAGGCGAACACGCCGCAACAAGGTCCGGGCGGAGCACGCCAACGCTGACCCATGTCCCAGATGAGAGCTTAAAGTCTTCACCAACCCGGCCATCAAAGATGATGCCTTGATTGGGATCGTCTTCATCGACAAATATCGCCGCATCGCCGAGACAGTAATAGCCCTCCTCGTCAAACACCTCTGCGGTCTTCTGCGGCAGATTGTGATAGCCTGGCATCACGGTTTCGCCTTTGACGCGAACTTCTAGCTTGCCCATGGTTGGAACCAATTTCAGGGTCAGGCCGGGCAAAGGCAGGCCGATCAGGCCGACACGCTCGACTTCCCAATGTACGACGGTGATGCCTTGGGTTTCGGTCGCGCCATACATGGTGATGATCGGAATACGACGCCCTGTGGCTTTGATCGCTAAGGTTTGGATCCGATCATAAAGGTCATCTGACAGCGTCGCGCCGCCATATCCGATGGAGCGCATGTTCTCGAAAAACGCCGCGAGCAGCGCCTCATCTTCCTCCATGGCTTCGGCCAACATGGCCAAAGCGATCGGCGCCGTGCCAAAGGTTGAGGGCTTGCAATCCAAGACATTGCGAATGGTTTCTCCGAACAGAGCCGGAGTCGGTTTGCCGCTATCAATCCAAAACGTCGCGCCGTTCCAAAGCGCCCCATTAAAGTTCACATTCGATCCGGAAATGTGATTCCAAGGCAACCAATCGAGGACGTTGTCCGGCACATCTGGATCATATTCCGGGTCGCGGGCATTGTCGCGTAAGCCTTCCACGCCAGCAATCATCGCGCACATCGCGCCTTGGGTGGTCGGCACCGGTTTTGGCATGCCCGTGGAGCCTGAGGTGAACAGATATTTGCCAATCGACGCATCCGTCAGCGCGTCGAGCGCCGCATCAACGGCTGCGCTGACCGGTGTTTGTGACAATGCCTGCAGCGCGGTTGTCTCATACGCACCATCGGCAGTGATGATTGTGCAACCATGATCGCCAAGCGCCTGCAGGGCCGGTTCAAACGGTTTATACTGCGCCGCGAACAAGACTTTGGGAGAGACCGCATTGAAACAATGCCTGAGCTTGGCAAAGTCTGTCGACATCAGTGAATAGGGCACTGAAATCGGTGC
>JBCBYJ010000211.1:0-3692 GCA_039815905.1 Pseudomonadota bacterium
ATAGGACGCTGCGCCGTTCTGCGCTATCACGACCGCGTCCAGATGAGAAAATGGGATGATGCATGGAGACGATTTTCCACGTCGCATCGCTGTTCGCGAGTTGTGTATCCAACCAGTCTGCTTGGACTTGAATATTGCTGTTCTGGGTCGACAGAATGAAGACATGCAGATCATCGGAATACCGCATGTCATACACCACTTTGTGCAGGTCGGCTGGCAAACTGGCTTCCACCGGCAAAGTAAATTGTGGGCGCCAAAAAATGGATAGAATGCGATCCGTGCGGTTTGGTGACAGGCCCAGTTGCGCGTATTCATGATTGCCCGCGACTGGAAGCGCCGGCACCATGCCATGAATATGACTGACGGCCTTGAACCATTCTGCCCATTCAAAGTCGCGCGAGGCACGGTTAACAAGGTCGCCCGCATGCAAAATGAAATCTGCCTCTGGGACGGCGGCATAGCTCGCGCGGATCAGACGAGACCAATGGGACATGACGCCGTTCTGCGCGTCACCGACATAGATGAATTTCACGGGCCCGGACTCGGCGGCTGTGCGTGTTTGGAACCACTCGCTCCAGGCCCCGCGCGCGCCGCGGACGCGGTAAGCGTAGACGGTATCGGGTTGCAGATCTGAAAATGTCACAGAGTGAAAATGCGCGGCTGGAAGGCCCGCATTCATTGGCTCTTGATACATGGTGCCTTGTAATTCGGGCATAGCGGGATTCAGTGGTTCGGTTCTGGCGGCAACTGTTTCTGCAGCCAGATCGAAGCGCGCGTCTTCCGTGGCGACGGCAATCTGAGCGATGGTTTCGCTAACGGTTGCGTCTGTCCGCCAAGTCACAGAGAACCGGTTCTGCGGTGTGTCTGCGAGTGTCACCACAATGCGGTCAGGCCACCCAGTCGCCTTTTGCCAGGGCGGCATTGTTTCGTCGTGATGATGCCCAGGCCCGGCATACGCGGCCCCCAGAAGCATGATCAGCAGGAATGAAATCAGAACCCCAAAGCGCATCTCGATCATGCCTCCTCCACCAGTTTCGGTAAGGCCTAATCTACCCCCATGACGCGGCGATGTCAGAGCGCGCTTGATTCCTCGCCTAAAAGGGGAACTTGTCTAGGCTTGCTCGTGGACCCGCCTCGTAACCAGCTTCGCGTTTGTGTCGCACGGACTAACCGCCGCCGACGTTCTGTGGCCCGGCAGAGACTTTCTCCATGACATGTTCGCGATAGGCAGGACGAGACTGTAGACGCTCGATCCAATTCCAGATCGCATCCATTCCCTGCGGCTTAGCAACCGGAGGACAGCGCCACAAACGGTGCGCCCAAACGCCCAGCGCGAAATCCGCCGCGGATATGTCATGCCCCATGACGAAATTCCGTCCCGCCAACTGGGTGTTCAGCACCCGCAAGATGGGCGCGACCTGTTCGAGTTCGGCGTCGATGTCTGATGGCTTGGCACCTTCAAGCTTATAAGCCTTTCGAATGCGCGAGACCGCACTTTGCAGCGCGCCCGCCCACTCCATCCAAGCTTCAATCTTTGCCCGCTCAAGCGGGTCTACAGGGAGAAAGTGGTAGCTTGCATCCGTGGCACAGAGATATCGAATGATCGCATTTGACTCCCAAAGCGTCTGGCCATTTTCGAGTTGCACTGCGGGAATTTTACCCGACGGATTCATGGCGCGATATTCAAGGCTATCATTGCCGCCATACGCACCGCCCCAATCGACGCGTTCATAGTCTAAACCAAGCTCTCCAATCGTCCACATGACACGGGCCACGGCAGAGCTGTCAGGGCGTCCGTAGATTTTAATCATGGGTTTAACCTCGCTACACCAAAATATCCGACTGCATGTCGTGGAGCGCGCGGTAGATGCCATCCTCATTGCGCAGAAGCTCTTGGTGAGAGCCCTGCTCAACGATCGAACCATTTTCGAATACGAGGATGCGGTCGACGTCTCTTACCGTCGACAAACGGTGGGCGATGATGATCGTGGTGCGCCCCTCCATCAACTCGGCCATGGCGTCCTGGATGTGTTTCTCGGTGATCGTATCGAGGCTGGACGTGGCTTCATCAAAGATGACGATTGGCGCATCGGCGAGGAACGCGCGGGCGATGGCGACCCGTTGACGTTCACCGCCCGAAAGTTTGATGCCACGTTCGCCGACCAATGTATCCAAGCCAAATTCGAGATTGCTGATGAACTTGTCTGCGCGGGCCTTGTGGGCAGCGGCGGTGACCTCCTCAAGATTGGCCCCAGGTCGGGCATAAGCGATATTGTCAGCAAGCGAGCGGTGAAACAGTAAGGGGTCTTGCGGCACCAGGGCCACGGCGCGGCGAAGCGAAGCCTGCGTCACTTGATCGATCCGCTGTCCATCGATGCGAATTTCGCCGCCATCAATGTCATACAGGCGTTGAATCAGTTTCACGAAGGTCGACTTACCGGCCCCGGAGGCGCCGACCAGTCCGATCCGTTCGCCAGGTTTGATGTCGATCGAGAAATCCTGATAAATGGTTTGAGCCGTCTGCCCATAAGCAAACGTCACCCGATCAAATTCAATCCGGCCGCCGGCAGATGCAATCTCTGAGGCGCCATCTTGATCCTTGACTTGCGGGGCCCGTAAGTGGAAATCGACCACGTCAGCGAATTCACTTGTGGTACGCTGCAATTGGCGGATGTGATCGCCGACCTGACGCAATCGACCGCCGAGCATGAAATTGACGGTTAAGACAAATGTGACATCGCCCGGCGTCGCCTGACCGGCTCTCGCCAGCTCGATCAGCACGTAGATGGTCGATAATTGTAACGCGATCCAGAGCAATTGCTGAACTGCGGCCAAGTCTTGCCCACGATTCCAGGAGATCTGCGCTAAGCCCGACCAGCGCCCCACCACGCTTTGAAATAGACCGTCTTCCCTATGCTCGGCCCCAAAGGCTTTCACGGCAGCATTATTAGTGATGCTGTCAGCAATCGATGCCCCGATTGCGCTATCTGCTTCCGCTGATTTCACATTGGTCGGCCGGACATATTTGATCGCGAGCCAGGTTGAAATGGCGATGTAGATGAGCACTGTGACCAGAAATAAGATCCCGACAATTGGAAACCGCAACAGCATGATCAGTGTGATACCGCCGACGACGAGCCCGAGCTGCAAGAAGTGGATCCAAAAGATATCGGACATCGCATCATAGGCCCACTTGCCGCGTGTGACTTTTCGAACTGTCGCGCCGGCAAATGTGTTGGCATGCCAGTCCGAGGAGAAACGCTGCACGCGCTCAAAAGTTTCCGCCAAGAGCTCACGCATATTCGCTGAGGCCATGGAATTCCAAACCCGCGAATGCAACCATTTCAGAGTGAACCCAACGACGCCCGCACCGGCAAAGATCATCAAGGCCGCATGCGCCGCAGACATATCGCCTTCGCCAGCAATCGCATCGACAATCCGATCCACCATCGCCCCAGCCGCCATTGGCATGGCGATGTCGGCCGCGACCATACCGATCACGATCAGGCAGGATATCGCAAAGCGGACGGGTCGGCGTAGCCAGTATCGACCCAAGAGCCCAAACATATCCCATGCGGTTGTTTTCAAACGCGGATACGGCCTCCGGGGTTTGTGCAATGCCGATACGGTCGCTGTATCTGCGCTCATAGCAACACCTCTTGCGCCTTCAATTGAAGATCATGCAGCGCGCG
>JBCBYJ010000212.1:0-3670 GCA_039815905.1 Pseudomonadota bacterium
GGAGCGGGCCATGAGACGCGAGGCCGCCTCACCAGGCCGACCTCGCGGATAGCCGACATGAAAGCCGTATGTGCCAATGCGCAAATCATTTTGAGTGTTGATCGGGGCGGGGCTTGGGCTCGATTCGGTTTCAATCAGTGCCAGATCAGAGCTTTCCGAAACGGTGACCGTCCGGGCGCGCGCATACTGGCCCGGTGCAACCAAGAGAGACACATCATTGCAGCCATCGACAACATGGCGGGCGGTCAGCCATTGACCTTGCCCGTTAATCGCGAAGGCCGTGCCGATCCCGCTTTTTGGCGCGGTGACTTGAACCAGCACCCGCTCATCAAAGGCTGAAGGCGGCGGTAACATGGCGCCTTCTTGTGTGATCGCTTCGGGCGGCGGCGGCGGCGCGTCATCGGAGCCGCCTGAAAAGATTGCCCAAAGCACAACGCCAAGCGCCAACGCGTAGAGTATCCAATCAGGTATCCATCTTAGCACCGTGCGGCGATCCTCTTAAACGCGGCCAATATTCGGGTCCCATAGACCCGCACCTAATAACATAGCGGCGGCGAGTTTCGCGGCGATAAGGACAATCGCGGCGCCCGCCTCATCTTGCTGTATGCGCTTTGGAATATCGCGCAGCAGCATGTCTATGATCCGGTAAGTAAGCAGTTGCAGCAAGAGCGCAACCGTGCCCCAGAGCAATAAGTCCACCAAAGTCAGGCTGGAGGCCAAGCAGGAGGCGATTGGGATTGCAAGTCCGGTAATCGCGCCGGCCAAGGCCAAGCCTGCCGCGCCATTCCCGCCTTTAACCAAGGCCAGTTCTTTCCAGGGGGTCAGCAGGATATAAAGTGTGCTTGCGACGACGAGAAGAATGCCCGCCGTGCCTGTCATGAGTAGAAAATCAGGGAAACCCTGCCGGAAGGACTCAAGCGTTGCCGTCATGCTTTTAACTCTCAACTCTTAACTATTATCCCGCCCGCATTTGCTCTAACCAAGGCCGCGAGCGCACTCAAGACAGAAGGACGCAAAATGCTTGAAGGAAAGACCGCGCTGGTCACTGGATCGACCAGCGGCATCGGGCTTGGAATCGCAAAAGCCGTGGCAGAACAAGGCGCTGACGTGGTTTTGAGCGGGTTTGCCAGCGATGAAGAAATCCACGCGTTAAAATCTGAATTTCAGGACACATATGGCGTAAAGGTCGGATTCTCCGGCGCAAACCTGACCGACCCCGATGCAATTGAGGGATTAATGGGCTATGTCGCGCGTGATTTTGGCGGGGCCGACATTGTCGTCAATAATGCGGGCATTCAGCATGTCGCACCGATTGAAGACTTTCCGGCCGACCGGTGGGACCTGATCATTGCCCTTAATCTGAGCGCAGCGTTTCACACCACGCGCATGGCGATTTCTAAAATGAAGGAAAACGGCTGGGGGCGGATCATCAATACGGCGTCAGCGCATGCCCTGGTCGCGTCGCCTTACAAGTCCGCTTATGTCGCAGCCAAGCACGGCATTGCCGGCCTGACCAAAACTGTGGCGCTTGAAGGCGCGCAGCATGGAGTCCGGTGTAATGCGATTGCGCCCGGCTATGTCTACACACCTTTGGTTGAAAACCAGATCGCCGATACCGCAAAAGCGCGGGGCCTGAGCGAGGAAGAGGTCAAACGCGACGTCTTACTCGCCGCCCAACCGACCAAAGAGTTTGTCACCTCAGAACAGATTGGCGCGATGGCTGTGTTTCTTTGCTCGCCCGCAGGGGACGGCATTAATGGCGCAGTCCTCAGCGTCGATGGCGGATGGGTGGCGCAATAGCGTGACAGGCGTTTTGGGGCATCGCATTTTGGGGCGTTAAAGAGTCACGGCGCGCGGCAAACTGCAATTCAATCGCAAATTTAGCTGAGAGCAATTGATCTCAGAATGTTAATCCGTTAGCGAGACTGCCATGCGGCTTTTGCCGGGCTAGCTCAGGAGCTTCCATGTCACTTGCCGGTTATGAGATATTCGCACTGATTGGGTTCTTTTTTGCCGCCTATGCGGTCATCGCCAATGACTCCATTCAAACCCTCGGAACATTTTTAGCCTCGAATTCCCATCGGCCTTGGTGGGTTCTGTGGTTGTTCGCGGCCGGCATTATGGTGGCCGCTTTGATGTTCCAGCTTTTCTATGGCGGCGGCGACATCGCGGATGGCAAGCTGAATAAGATCCCATATCCAGAAAACGGGATCCAATGGTGGCACGCTTTGCCGCCGATTGTGCTGCTCTTTCTGACCCGGTTCGGCATTCCGGTTTCAACCACGTTTTTGGTTTTAACGGTCTTTGCGCTCTCCGGCGGCAGCGCCACGGAAGGCGTGATGAGCAGCATGCTGATCAAGTCTCTAACGGGCTATGTTGTTGCGTTCGCGGCGGGCGCGGTTGTTTGGTTGCTGATCTCTCGCATGTGGGAAGTCTGGGTCGGTCGGACCCGTGATGAAGGTGAGCGACTGAACCCGATGTGGACTGTGTTCCAATGGGGCACAACGGGCTTCTTATGGTGGACTTGGCTGTTACAAGACTTTGCCAATATTTTCGTCTTTATGCCGCGCGAGCCCGTATTTGCCGCCGATGGCTCGGTCGAGATGATGGTGTTCCGACCCGAAGTGATTATTGGCGGCGCCCTGCTTATGGCCGCGATGATGGCTTATATCTTTAAAACGCGCGGCGGTGAGATCCAAAAGATCGTCCTATCGAAAACCCATACGACCGACATTCGCGCCGCCACCATTGTCGACCTGATTTATGCGATTGTACTGTTCTATTTCAAAGAGTTGAACGATGTCCCGATGAGCACGACTTGGGTCTTCCTCGGTCTGCTGGCCGGACGGGAAATGGCGATCTCATTCGTCACGGCGTTAAGAGAGCGCGGAGCAGCACTGATGGATGTTAGCTCTGATGCTGGGCGGGCGCTAATCGGCCTGATCATCAGCGTTGTGCTGGCTGTCGGCATGCCATGGGCCGCGACCGGGCAAATGCCGACCTTCTAAGCCAAGCGCGTCAGGCGAAACTCTAAGACGTGTGATTAGCGTTGATCGAACGGATCGCGCATCAAGATCACGTCTTCACGCTCTGGCGAGGTCGAGACCAGGGCGCACGGCTTGCCGACAAGCTCTTCTAAGCGCCGGACATATTTTACCGCTTCAGCGGGCAGATCATTCCAAGACCGCGCGCCGCGGGTCGAGCCGCTCCAACCCGGCATGCTCTCATAAATCGGTTGCACCGCTTCTTGCGCCGCCGCGGTTGCGGGCAAATAGTCGAGCACTTTGTCGCCGAGTTGGTAGCCGGTGCAAACTTTGATCTCGTCCATACCGTCCAGCACATCGAGCTTGGTCAGCGCCAGGCCATCGACGCCAGAAACGGCGCAAGCTTGTCGAACCATGACCGCATCGAACCAACCACACCGACGCGCCCGGCCTGTGACGGTGCCAAATTCATGGCCGCGTTCACCCAGGCCTTGGCCAATCTCGTCGAACAATTCGGTCGGGAAAGGGCCGGTGCCGACCCGTGTCGTATAGGCTTTTGCTAGCCCAAGCACATAGCTGACCGCGCGCGGGCCAAGGCCCGTGCCAGCCGCGGCTTGGCCCGAGACAACATTGGTAGAGGTCACGTACGGATACGTGCCATGATCGACCTCGAGCATGACCCATTG
>JBCBYJ010000213.1:0-3588 GCA_039815905.1 Pseudomonadota bacterium
CGCGATTTCCGGGTGATCCAGCGCATGCGCCAGCACCGCTTCGAAATAGCCGAGCTTCGATCCGCAATCATACTCTTTGCCTTGAAATTCATAGGCGTGGAAACGTTGTTGCTCCATCAATCGCAGCATCGCATCGGTGAGTTGGATCTCGCCGCCAGCGCCGGCGCCCTGATCCGCTAAGAGGCCAAAGACTTCCGGCTGAAGAATATAGCGACCGGTAATTTTGAGCAGCGAAGGCGCTTCTTCCCTAGCGGGCTTTTCAACCATCCCGCTCATTTCGATCAATCGCCCCTCTGGTTCTCCTTTGGGTGCGATTACGCCGTAAGAAGAAACCCGCTCTTCTGGCACCGGGTCGACAGCTATAATATTGCCTCCAACTTCATTATAGGCGTTGATCAATTGCTTCGTGCAAGACGTCTCAGCCTTCACAATGACATCAGGCAGTAGAATCGCAAAGGGCTCGTTTCCGATGATATCGCGGGCGCACCAAATCGCGTGGCCCAGCCCCAGCGCTTCTTGTTGACGGGTAAAGCTGGCTCCGCCTGCGGGAAGTCGGGTTTTCTCAACCTCAGCTAAAATGTCCGCTTTGCTCGCTTTGGACCGTAGATTGGTTTCTAATTCAAAGGCGAAATCGAAATAGTCTTCGATTGCGCTTTTGCCGCGGCCGGTGACGAACACGATATGCTCAATACCGGCGTCGATCGCTTCATCGACGACATATTGCAATGCCGGGCGGTCGACGACCGGCAGCAACTCTTTCGGAATGGCTTTGGTGGCGGGCAAGACACGCGTTCCAAACCCAGCAACTGGCAATACGGCTTTGCGAATGGTCATAGTGATACTCCAAGACGTCCCGGAGTGTTCATAGCGATAAATGTGCCAAGATCTAGGGCTGGTCTAAGCTGCGAGGATGCCGCCTGCCCCGCCAATCCAGCCGCCCACAAAGGCGAACGCCACCAGGAGCGAAACCAGGATAACAGACATGCGCTTATGAAGCGGCTGATAATGCGCCTCTAGCTGATCTTGCAGCGCCTTGGCTGGCGACGGCATCGCTTCAACCGCGTCCTGCTTTTTCACAGCCCGCACAGATTTGAGCGCCGCCATTTTCATTTTGGCGTCCCCAGTTTCATGAAGCTCGCGTTTACGCTTTGCGGCCATGACTCCCTCCATTTACGAGAGCGTCTTAGCCGCAATTGGGCTAATGCGATCTTAAGACGGGGAAAAAAGCTTCCACCCTTAGAGCGAGCCCCACATATGGCCGCCATCGACAACCAAAGTCGCCCCGGTCATGAAGCTCCCAGCCTCAGAGGCCAGAAGCAGCATCGGCCCCGAGAGTTCTTCATGATTGCCAAACCGGCGCATCGGAATCCGTTTGCGCATATTCTCCCCCTCATCGGAGGCCAAGAATGTGTCATTGATTTCGGTTGAAAAGTAGCCTGGGGCGAGTGCGTTCACGCGGATCTTATAGCGCGCCATTTCAATCGCCATGGCCCGGGTCATATGCTCACATGCGGCCTTAGAGGCGCAATAGGCCGCCATCGTATAGCCGACCCGCTTGCCCGCAACCGAGGCAATATTGATCATACTGCCCGGCTTTCCGGCTTTTGCTAAAGCGCCGGCAAATGTGCGGGCGACAAGCCAGACGCCCTTTGTGTTGGTGTCCATGACGAGGTCGAAATCGTCCTCATCCATGGTCGTAAACCAGCCTTCGCGGCTCAGCCCTGAATTGTTCACGATCACATCGGCGGGACCGCCAAAGCGTTCAATCGTGGCTTCGAGACCGGCTTGAATCGTGTCCGCTTTGGTCACATCCATGGCGACGGGCAGCGCTTCTCCCCCGGCGGTTTCAATCTCGCGCGCGAGCGCTTCAAGCCGATCCGTTCGACGCGCCGCCAAAACCACTTTAGCGCCCGCCTCAGATAGGATTTTGGCAAAATGTTTTCCCAGCCCACTCGACGCCCCGGTCACCAGGGCGACTTTACCGGTCATATCAAAGCGATCCGTCATCCACTCCTCCAATCATTTTACTTTGGCTTTGCGCTAGACCGTTCGCTTAGCTTTGTCTTTGGCATTCGTGGCTTCAATGGCGTTGCGGGCCGCTTGCCATTCTTCGTCACCCCATTGCGCCAAGGATGCGAAGTTTCCGCCCGTCGCATTATACATCGCGCCATCAATCGCGATGGTTTGACCATTCACATATTCTGCGCCTGGCCCCATCAAGAAGACGGCAAGGTTCACCAACTCATGCATTTTTCCGATTCGGCCCAACGGATTGGTTCCATCACGGTTCATATCTTCGGTTGTCTCAGCTTGCGGCGCGAGACGTTTGGTCATGCCTTCAGTCGGGAATGGTCCCGGGGCAATAGCATTGAACCGCAACCCATAGCGTCCCCATTCAACCGCCAGAGATTGCGTCATGGTGTTTACGGCAGACTTGGACATCGCCGATGGCACCACAAAGGGCCCGCCATTCCAGATCCACGTGGTGAGGATCGAAATGACATTGCCGCGATGTCCGCCATCAATCCAACGCTTGCCGATATTGTGCGTCATGTAAAACGTGCCGCGAAAGACGATATTGGCGATCGCATCGAAGCCGCGAATGGATAAGTCCTCGGTCCGCGAGATGAAATTGCCCGCGGCATTATTGACTAAGCCTGTCAGCGGGCCGTGATTGGTCCAGATCTCGTCCGTCATATCATCGATGGCGTCTGCCACGCGAATGTCACAGGCATGCGGGACCACTTTTCCGCCATGAACTTGCATCAGCGCGTCTGCTGTCTCTTCGCAAACGCCGCCGCGGCGGCTGCAAATATGCACTTCAGCACCGAGTTTGAGAAAGCCCTCGGCCATTTCTTTGCCGAGGCCGGTGCCACCTCCGGTGACGAGCACACGCTCCCCCGTCATTAGACCATCGCGAAACATCAATTGTGAGATGTCCATTTAAGAGCTCCCTTTGTCATAAACACTTGAATGAGAGGATAAGCTGATCTCACCAACAGAAAAGCTCTTCCGAAGCGGCAAGCGCAAAAACGCCCTTGGCGGCTTGCACGCGATGAGAGTCTCGCGCGCTCGACCTCACTCACCAGGTCTGGGACCTCACTTGCGAAACGGCAGCGATACGAGCCGCCAAAGCAACCAGATCGGCAGCACGATTGATGCACCCGCCAATGCTGGTTTCCAGAAATTCCGGGCCGCCCAGACCGCCAACCCGCCGAGCGAGTTCAGAAAGTTTTGCAGCGCGCCCATCATATTGACCTCTGGTGAGGCGGGATCGAACTCGCTCGCCATCACCAGGAAGCCAACCAAGACACATAGCAGTGCAAGCTTCAACCATCCCCACGGCGAGATCCCTAAGAGGCGAATAAGCACATGCCGCTTCCCGGTCGGGAGCTTGCCCGTCTTCGCGGCGGTTTCGCCAAGGGACTCTAAGGCCTGGTCGGTCACGGCTTATGCGACGGTTTTGACGATTTCGACTTGATGCGGATACGGGATCGAAATGCCCTGCTGGTCAAAGGCTTCTTTCACCTGTTTCGTGAGGTCGAATTTGACGTCCCAATAGTCTGAGGCCTCGACCCAATTCCGGGT
>JBCBYJ010000214.1:0-3550 GCA_039815905.1 Pseudomonadota bacterium
CTCGCCTATGCGCGCAATCGCTAAAGCTGCTGGATCTGGCAAAGCGATCTTGGCGGTTGAGATGAGAAAGACAACGTCGCCGTCTACAGGCGCAAAGACCGGTCGGATCGCCCGCGCCATCCCTGCCAGCGCCATTTGGGCGACGCGTTGCGCTTGGCCAGGCGTCAGCGCCACATCCGTGGCAATGCAAGCGATTGTCGTGTTCTCTCGTACTTGCGGGTTGGTTTTCGCCGCGCCCCAGTCTTCTGCGTCAAGGGCAAAGTCTTGCGCCGGACGTGCGCCGCCAAACTCACCGTCAACCTCATACGGCCATGCCCAGAAAGCGTCTGTGCCCGGCATATAGACAGAGCCAAAACAGTTCACCGCGGCCAGCGCGCCGACGCTCATCCCATCCTGTGTGACGATGGAAGCGGATCCGAGACCGCCCAAATGGGTGCCCGCTTTCGCGCCATAGCCAGCGCCCGCGCGCCCCAGCGCAAATACACCGTTTGTGGCCGCCGCGAACGCCGTTTTGCCAAGCGCGTGATAAGGCGGGGTGTCGCCCCAGTCTTTATTGCCGCCATTGGCGAGATCGAACAGGATTGCGCCTGGCACAATCGGCGTCGGCGGTACGGTCGGGCTGTCGACAATCGTGAAACCGCGCCTTTGCGCCCCAAGCGCAGCCACGACGCCATCTGCGGCGGCCAATCCATAAGCGCTGCCGCCCGACAAGACCACGGCGTTCACATGTTCGACCAATTTGTCAGCGGTCAGCAGGTCTGTCTCTCGTGTGCCGGGTCCGCCACCCGCCACAATAACGCTGGAGACCGACGCCGGATCACACACAATGACTGAAGTTCCAGTCACTGCGTCGCGATCATGCGCATTGCCGACCGAAATGCCATCAATATCCGTGATCAGGTTGTTTTTGCCGGGCTTTGACATGGTGCGCCTTTCCTAGGATAGGGGTTCGCTCTACGGTGCGAGCAAGAGTTCGCCAAGTCGGAGCGTTGCGAAATGTCATTAAAATCTTTGCTTTTTGTCAGTGTATCAGCCGCCTTGGCATTTGGGTGCCAACAGGCCGATACGGGTCCAGATCTCGAAGCCCCACCGGCACCGATTGAAGCAGAGGCGCCCCCGATTTGGGATAAAGGCGCGATGGTTGCCGCCGCTGATCCACGGGCTGTTGAAGCCGGATTGGAGGTCTTAAGGAATGGCGGGCACGCGGTCGATGCGGCGATCGCGGTGCACACAGTGCTCGGTTTGGTTGAACCCCAATCGTCCGGCATCGGCGGCGGCGCATTCATGGTCGTCTATGATCGCGCAAGCGGCGATACAATTGTCTATGATGGCCGCGAGACCGCGCCGATGGCAGTCGATGAGAACCTGTTCGTCGAAGAAGGTGAAGTCCTAGGCTTTATCGAGGCTTGGCAATCTGGCAAATCGGTTGGCGTTCCCGGCGCGATCGCGCTTTATAAAATGGCGCACGACGCGCATGGCCGACAAGACTGGGCGACGAATTTTGAAGCGGCGATCACACTCGCAGAGGCCGGGTTTGAAGTGTCGCCAAGACTGGCTGGCCTACTCTCCAGTGAGCGCCTGCGCCAGTTTGTCCGCTTAGACGACCACCCCGTAAGCGCGGCCTATTTTTATCCGGATGGCGCGCCCTTGCCTGAAGGCTTTATACGCGACAATCCAGATTATGCTGAAACCCTCAGCCGCATTGCAAGCGAAGGCATATCGGCCTTTTACACGGGTGAGATCGCTGAGAACATCGTCGCCGCGATTGGTGAAAACCCGCGCGCCGGGGCGATGACGCTGGAAGACATTTCGACTTATCAGCCGAAAGCTAGACCTCCGGTTTGCGGTGATTGGCGGGACTATAAAATTTGCTCTGCACCGCCACCGAGTTCTGGCGGGGTGACCCAGAACGCCATTGCGGGGCTTTACGACCGTTTGCTGCCAGAAGGCGCCGAAGATCCGGCCATTCTCATGCGCGCCTTTGTTGATGCGCAGCGCCTCGCTTATGCAGACCGGGATCATTATGTCGCGGACGCCGATTTCGTGCAGGTGCCAACGCTAGATCTGATCAACCCGGTCTATCTCGATGTGCGGGCCACGGAAGTCTTTGAGCCGGGCGAAACACCACGGCCAGGTGATCCAGGCGTCGTCTTAGGCGGCAACCCCATGGTCGGCATGTGGGGCCAAGATCCGACTGAGGACGTGCCCGGCACGACCCATTTCTCAATCATTGACCAGGATGGCAATGCGGTTTCGATGACGGCGACAGTCGAAGCCGCATTTGGCAGTTCGCGCATGGTGAATGGCTTCCTGCTAAACAATGAACTGACCGATTTCGCCCGCCAGCCGCGGAAGTCGAATTTGCCCGTCGCGAATGCGCCAGGACCCGGCAAGCGTCCACGCAGTTCGATGTCACCGACAATTATCTTTGACGCCGATGGCGATCTCAAAATGATCACCGGATCGCCAGGCGGGAATTCAATTGTCGCTTATACCGCAAAGACCGTTATTGGCGTGCTCGCTTGGGGTTATTCCCCGCAAGAGGCGATCAATATGCCGAATATCATCGCGCGCGGCGATACGGTGGGGGTGGAGATTAGCCGGGATGGTGGCCAGTTCGTTTCGGACGAGTTGCAAGGGCTAGGTTATACGGTCCAAGAAGGTCAGGGTGAAAATAGCGGGCTGCACGCCATCCTCGTGACCCATGAAGGGCTCCTTGGTGGGGCGGATCCGCGCCGCGAAGGGATTGCGAAGGCATTGACGGACTAGTCTTCACATTCGCGTGACGAGCTGGTCGAGCGCCGCTAATCCTATATCTCTTAGGCATGACACTATCTGTGATCATTCCCACCCTGAACGAAGCCAAGGCTTTGCCGCAAACGCTTTCGATTTTGTCGGCGCTATCGCCACAGCCGCTCGAAATCATTATCGCGGATGCTGGCAGTACAGATCAAACGGTCGAGGTCGCGCGCGCGGCCGGGCTGCGCGTGCTCAGCGACCTTCCGAAAGGCCGTGCCGTGCAAATGAATGCTGGCGCACAATCCGCGCGCGGAACACAGCTTTGCTTTCTCCATGCTGACACAATGGTGCCACCCGATTTCGTTGCCCTGGCGGAGCAGGTCTTGGCGGACCCGAAGACGGCGCTTGCCGGATTTATCTCTGTGATGCGCGGCACGCGCGGCGTTAGACGCGTCACCACAGCGCACAATTTCATCAAAACCTGGTACGCGCCGATCCTGTTTCGTCCAGTTTCCTTTTTGCGGGGTTGCCGGCTTTTATTCGGCGATCAGGTCGTGATTTGCCGCCGCACGGATTTCGAGGCCATTGGCGGTTGGGACATCGATCAAAAAATCATGGAAGAAGCCGATTTATGCCTGCGCATGGTCCGGGCAGGGCGCGGACGCGTCCGACAAGTGCCGCGCAAGGTTTGGTCATCTGATCGCCGGGTCGCCGAATGGGGCTTCTGGCGGGCAAACATGACTTATGTCTATGTCGGTCTAATGTGGGGCCTAGGAGGAGACCCGGTGCGGCTCCAGCGCCATTATGAAGA
>JBCBYJ010000215.1:0-3532 GCA_039815905.1 Pseudomonadota bacterium
CGGGTCTTCTCTTTTTGGAAGCGTTTAGTCAAGCCTCAACTGCAATCAGGAACAGTCTCGGTTAAGCCGCCATGACCCGTTCGACTTCATCGACCAATTCGCGCAAATGAAATGGCTTGGACAACACTTTGGCGCCGGCTGGCGTTGGCGATCCGCCAGACAAGGCAACCGCCGCAAAGCCCGTGATAAACACGATTTTCATCGCCGGATCGAGCTCGGCGCCTCGTCGGGCAAGTTCGATCCCGTCAATGCCTGGCATCACAATGTCGGTCAGCAAGAGGTCAAACACTTCCCGCTCAAGCGCCTCCAGCGCGCCTTCGCCGTCTTCAAAGTCTTGAACATCGTGCCCGGCACGGCGCAGAGACGCGCTCAAAAAGGAGCGCATGGCATCATCATCTTCAGCGAGTAAGATTTTGCTCATCCGGAAATGTCCCTGATCTCTATGGACCCATATAGCCCGTGAATCGGTAAACTCACAGTGAAGATGTGAGCGATTTGTTTAACACAATGCGCATTTTAAATCTCTGCCCCTAAAATCCGAGCTGTCGCACTCGGGCCATAAGTCCAGGGGCATAAGCCCAGCGCCCCTTGACGTGGCGCGCGGATGACTGACTTAAGTCCTTATGCGCATTTTAGCGGAAAACATGAATTCAATTCCGCAAACGCCGTCGGACGCGTTTGAGATTCGGCGCGGGGAGCCGGTGATAGCTCCTGTGGTGTTTGCGTCCCCGCACAGTGGCACCGTTTATCCCGATCCTATGCGCGCGCTTTTAAATGTTCCACTGTCAGATCTGCGGCGGACCGAAGATGCGTTTATGGATGAACTATATGATGACGCGGCCAAGCTGGGCAGCACGCAGATCTCGGCGACGTTTGCGCGGGCTTATGTCGATCTCAATCGGGATGCGCGAGAATTAGATCCGGGCATGTTTTTGGATGGACCGCCGCGCACAGCCGGTCTGCCAAGTGCGCGGGTCAAGGCCGGTCTCGGCTGCCTGCCGCGGGTTGGCGCCAGCGGGCGGAACATTTATGCCCGGCCGCTATCGCGCCAGGACGGGGCGGAGCGCTTATCGCAAGTCCATGATCGCTATCACGCAGCGCTGCAAAGCGAGATTGAGGCGCTGAAGGCCGATTGGTCTGATGTCTATATCATTGATTGCCACTCGATGCCGTCGCGCCAGCCCGGCCGCTCGGGCATGCCGGACATTGTCTTAGGGGATCGCTTTGGGTCAAGTTGTGGGGCGCGCCTGACATCTTTGGTTGAGCGGTTTTTTCGTCGAGAAGGCTTTACCGTCGCGCGCAATGCACCCTATGCGGGCGGCTATACGACCCGGCGCTATGGACGCCCGCGGCGCGGCACGCATGTGCTCCAGATCGAGATTAACCGGGCGCTCTATATGAATGAGATGGCGATCGAAAAGACTGCCGGATTTGACCGTTTGCAGAGTCAAATCGCTGCCCTTATTCAGGATATCCAAACGCTTGCATTGGCCGAAAATGGGTAAAAAAAAGCCGCGCAAGAACGCGCGGCTGGATTAGGTAAGGGAGGAAACGCCCGAAGGCGTTAGCACCGCAGTGCTGTCACTATAATTATTGTGCAGCGCACAAAATGCAAGCCATTTTGCACTGCACTGCCGCATAACACCCTTGCGTCAGCGGGATGGCTGAGCGCATACCTAACACTGAATAGAGTATTATGCTTCTGATTTGTATGCTTTTTCTAATTCGGCATGGGATTTGCTGTCCTCTCGGCAATCTTTCACAATCGGGACTCGCATGACCGAGTTTCGACGAGACCGGAGAACCGTATGACGGACAAAACCGATCTACATGTCGGCAAACGCCTGCGTCGTCGGCGCCGCTTGCTGGGTATGACACAGCAAGACCTGGCCGGCATGGTGGGTGTGCGCTTTCAGCAGATTCAAAAGTATGAATGCGGGGCCAATCGAGTGACCTCTTCGCGTTTATATGATCTGTCGCGCGCCTTGAACGTCTCGGTTCAGTACTTTTTTGATGGCCTTGAAGGCGATGATATGCACGGTTTGGCCGCAAATGATGCCGAACGCTTGGATGCGGATATTCTCAGCCAAAAAGAAACACTGGAATTGGTTCGCGCTTATTATCGATTGGGCGAACGCCCGCGCCGCCGCTTGCTTGAGCTTGCCAAAGCGCTCGAAACTGAATCCTCCGATACTGGCGCGGCTTGACCGTATTGGTCCTGGGCCGCTAAGCGCGGCGCATGACACTCTCTCTGGATTTTGACGCCGCTGCGATCGCGATCACCATGGCAAATGCCGCGCGTGACGCGACTCTGCCGCACTTTCGGCACCTCAAATCAATCGAAAACAAGAAACAGGGGGCCGAGTTCGACCCTGTCACCGAGGCCGATAAAGCCGCGGAACGGGCGATGCGCGCCGTGTTGCAGGATTTGCGACCTGATGATGGCGTGTTTGGCGAAGAATATGGTCGCACGGACGGGTCTACAGGGTGGACCTGGATCATCGACCCGATCGACGGGACCCGGGCTTTCGTCGCCGGGCTGCCGGTCTGGACGACCCTGATCGGGCTGGTCAATGCCGACGGCGATTCGATTGTCGGCTTAATCGATCAGCCGCTGCTTGATGAGCGCTATCTTGGCGGGCCGGACGGCACACGCTTGATCGGGTCGGCCGGTGAGACCGCGCTTTCTGTCTCGCCTTGTGAGGACTTGCGCCAGGCCGTGATCGCGACCACTGACCCATTCATCATGACGCCGCCCGAACAGGGCGCGTGGACGCATTTGCGTCATACGGCCAGAATTGTCCGCTATGGCTTGGATGCTTATGCGTATGCGCGGCTGGCCGCGGGCACGATTGATCTGGTCGCGGAGGCCGGATTAGCGCCATATGATGCCGCTGCGTTGATCCCCGTAGTGCGCGGCGCTGGCGGGCTTGCCTGCGATTGGCGCGGCGAACCGGCCAAGCCTGGCGGGCAGTTGGTGTGCGCCGCGAGCGCCGCAATTCTCGATCAGGCCCTGATTTCGCTGCGACGGTCCGCGACCTAAAGCCACGAATGCTAGCCAGAGCGATTAAAATCACGCTAGACGAGCAGGAATGACGAACGAAGTGGAACTCGTGGAAAAACGCACTTTGGCGCGGCGCAAGCCCGGCAAATGGCGCTTGAGCTCAATCATTGATGGCGTGTCGCTGCGGGTTAAGCTGACAACTGCGGCCTTGAACCATGAAGGCGATGAAAAAGCGACGCGCGCGGAGGCTTTGGACATCCTACATGGTGCGATGTTCCGGGGCCGACTGATCGCCCAGGAGCGTCTGCAACAAGGCGCTGACGGGCTCGATACGGCGCGGCTGCTGGCAGCGGTCCAGGATGAAGTGCTGCACGCACTGTTCGATTTTATCACCACGCACATTATCCGGGCCAGAAACCCCACGGAAGGCGAGCGTTTGGCGGTCTATGCGACCGGCGGGTATGGCCGCGCGGTACTTGCGCCTTCGTCGGATATCGATCTGCTATTCATTCGCCCATACAAAGCGAG
>JBCBYJ010000216.1:0-3531 GCA_039815905.1 Pseudomonadota bacterium
TATCGCAATCGAAAACAACAAAGTCGTCATCAAAGGCCGCGCCAAACGCTTCGCCAAAATCGGCGGTGAAATGGTCTCGCTCGCCGCGATCGAGGAACTCGCCAATTCAGTATGGCCGGAAGCCCAGCACGTGGCATTGAGCAGCCCCGACCCCAAAAAGGGCGAGGTCTATGTCGCCACGCGGACCATTCCGGGCCGCGCCACGCCGGATATTGTCGCGGCTTTGGTGCCGACCATTTTGCAGAGTTTTCATTGGCCAAAGTCAATGCGAACTGGGCGCGGGGATTTACGCTGGGTGCGGCCCCTGCAACGCATTGTCTGCGTCTATGATGGCGCCGTCGTGCCGTTTGAAATCGATGGCATTGCCAGCGGCGCGCAAACCGAAGGCCACCGCGTGCATGGCCGCGGACCGTACACTGTGACCGGGCGAGCCGACTATACCGAACAGCTCAGCGGCCCGGGCCATGTGCTGCTCACCCGCGATGCGCGCCGCGCCAAGATTGAGACGGAAGCCAATGCCGTCTGCACCGCGGCTGGATTGGAGCTGGTCGAAGATAAGGGCTTGCTCGAAGAGCTGGTCGGGCTCGCCGAATGGCCGGTCGTGATCTTGGGCGAGATGGACCCGGCTTTCTTGGAGCTGCCGGGCGAGGTGATCCAACTGTCAATGCGCACGCATCAGAAATATTTCGCGGTGCGGGACCCGAAGACGGGCGCATTGGCGCCGAATTTCGTCGTCGTCGCAAACATTGCCGCCACAGATGGCGGGACGGCGATCGCGGCGGGCAATCGCAAAGTGCTGTCAGCGCGGCTCGAAGACGGGCGCTTCTTTTGGGAGAATGACAAAAAGACCGGTTTGGATGCGATGGCGTCAAAGCTCGCCTCGATTGAGTTTAAAAAAGAGCTCGGGTCGATTGCGGACAAGGTTGAGCGCGTGGCGGCGCTGGCGCGGGCGCTGGCCCCAGCGACGGGCGCAGACCCAGATATGGCCGAGCGCGCCGCGCGCCTGGCAAAAGCCGATCTGGTCTCCGAAATGGTCTATGAATTCCCGGAACTGCAAGGCGTGATGGGGCGCTATTATGCGCTCGCCGACGAGACTCCAGAGGTCGCCGACGCGATCCGCGATCATTACAAGCCGCAAGGGCCATCGGACGCGGTACCGACAGAGCCGGTCGCGATGGCCGTGGCGCTCGCCGATAAGCTCGATACGCTGGTTGGCTTCTGGGCGATTGATGAGAAACCTACCGGGTCGAAAGATCCGTTTGCGCTTAGGCGCGCCGCGCTGGGTGTGGTGCGGATTGTTTTGGAGACCGCGGTTCGGTTGCCGCTCGCTCCTTCTCTAGCGACTGCGTATTGGAACGTGCAAGATCAAATTAGATTCGATCAAGTTACGTCTGACTTAAATGAAGCCTTCGACCTAGAACGAAAGTCGGGTGTGGCAGGTTTAGTGGACAAAGTTTCAGATGCTTTGTTGGCGCGAGCGGACAAGGGTCTGTTTGACGATCCCCGCACCAAAAAAGTTTGGTTAGATGTCAGGGACCTCCTCTCTTTCTTCGCCGACCGCCTCAAACAATATTTGCGCGATCAAGGTCAACGTCATGATTTGATCGATGCGGTCTTTGCGCTGGGCGAGGATGACCTCGTATTGATCGTCAAACGCGTCGAGGCGCTGGCGACGTTCCTGGACAGCGAAGACGGCGCCAATCTGCTGGCCGGTTACAAGCGCGCCGCGAACATTCTGCGCGCCGAAGAGAAGAAAGACAAAACCGCGTTTACCGGTGCAGTCGATGAGGGCTTGCTGGACGCCAAGGCGGAACAAGCGCTGTTCAAAGCGGTGTCTGACAGCACGGCGGCGGCCCAAACTGCGCTCGCGCAAGAAGACTTTACTGCGGCCATGTCGGCGCTGGCCCGCTTGCGCGCGCCGGTGGATGCCTTCTTCGATGGCCCAGACAGTGTCATGGTCAATGCTGAGGATAAAGCGGTTCGCGAAAACCGCTTAAACCTGCTCAACCGCATGCGCGAAGCCATCGCCACCGTTGCTGACTTCTCAAAGATCGAAGGGTGAGCGGCGTTTAAGCCTCACACCCTCACGCGACCACCCCAGCGCCCGCCTGACCCGATCGATCTTATCCAAATAGTGTCGGGTCCGTGACCAGCACCACGCACAAAACGATCGCCGCCATGAATGCCATCGTGTTTAAAGACACGACGTCTCGTAATTTAAGTTTTCCCATCAACCAGCCCTTTCTTATGTCCTAGACTATAGCTCGATTCTCAGGCACGTCCTTAGCCTCGCATCTCAATCTGGTTGATCACACTCGGACAGACCGTCTGAACGTGGCCTGATCAGACAAGGCTGATTTCATACTCTTTATTCGAGCCAATTATGTTGCAGTGCAGCAACATCTCCCAGACGATTTGCCCGCCAGCGCGCGCTTTCAGGCGTGAATGCCGTCTGACAGCGAAATCAGTTGCAATGAAGACTTGATTCTGTGCGGCAACCATGGCGCTTGGCTTTCTGGCAAAAACCCGGCAGAGAAGTCGGCGCATTCCAAGGTGGACGCGAGGAGTAAGAAATATGGGTGATGGCGCAGGCATAGGATCTAAATGGGTCTATTCATTTGGGGGCGGCAGCTCAGACGGCAGCGCAGCCCTGAAAAACTTGCTCGGCGGTAAGGGCGCCAATCTCGCTGAAATGGCGAGCCTCGGCCTGCCCGTGCCGCCCGGGTTTACCCTCACCACAGAGGTCTGCACCGCCTATTATGATTTAGATGAAGCCTATCCCGATGGGCTAAAACAAGAGGTCGATGAGGCCCTCAAAACGCTAGAGCATAAGACGGGCAAAGTGTTTGGCGATGCCAGCAATCCGCTTTTGGTCTCTGTCCGCTCTGGCGCGCGCGCCTCGATGCCGGGCATGATGGACACGGTGCTGAATCTCGGCCTGTCTCAAGTCACAGTCGAGGGTCTCGCCGCGAAAGCCGGTGAGCGCTTCGCCTATGATAGCTATCGCCGGTTCATTCAGATGTATTCGAATGTGGTGCTTGGCCTGCGCCATGACACATTCGAGTATATTCTCGACGATTATAAAGATAGCCAGGGCTTCGAGCTCGACACCGAAATGGAAGCCGCCGATTGGAAGACGATTGTTGCCCAATATAAGGTCGCGGTGCGAGACAAGCTCGGCAAACCCTTCCCAGACGATGCGCGCGAGCAGCTTTGGGGGGCGATTGGCGCCGTGTTTGGCTCCTGGATGAATGATCGCGCGATCCTGTATCGCAAGTTGAATGACATCCCGGCCGAATGGGGCACGGCGGTGAACGTACAATCCATGGTGTTCGGGAATATGGGGGAGAGCTCTGCCACCGGCGTTGCGTTTACGCGCGATCCGTCGACCGGCGAGAACGCGTTTTACGGCGAATTCCTGACCAATGCGCAAGGCGAAGATGTGGTTGCTGGCATTCGCACGCCCGCCCCGATCAGCCGCGCCCGCGCCGATGAGCTCAACTCTGACGAAGCCCCGCTCGAAGAAGTGAT
>JBCBYJ010000217.1:0-3515 GCA_039815905.1 Pseudomonadota bacterium
GTCGCCCCCATTATTGAAGACTGGGCCGCCCCAAGAGACGCAAGGGGCGGGGTCCATCGCGCCATTGCCAGAGCGCGAAGCGAGCTGCTCGAAAAAGCCGCCTGGACGAGCCTCACAACAGCATCGCCATTTCTGGTCCGCGAATGGCGCGCCTTCATCGCCTTGTCCTTTCCAGGCAAACCAAGCTCTGCCGACATATTTGAACTCCAGGCGCTGCGCGACAAACTCGAAGGCACGCTTGATACCGCTCGCGTCGGACATGCACGCATCAACGGCAGCGGCTTAATCGCGCTCATGGATGATGTTCTCAACCCTCGGCGCGGCGCCTGGGCGAGTGATGTAAGCTTTGATGAAAACCGCATGATCGATGTGCAATGCGTGCGCGATGACACAGAATATCAAGTTGGATCGAGTGGCCTTGGTGTGCGCACCGAGACGCTCAATCCAAGAACCCTAGAGGTTGAGCGCGCCAATTTTGAGTGGCGCATGTTCCAGATCCGATCCTATCCGCAACTTATTTCCAGCTGGACCGCGCCGCTTTTAATCGGACATCCAACCACGGACACGCTTCGCCACTCCGGATCGGTCTTATCCTGCATGACTTTGAGCTTCGGCGGAGCCGACCTCACCAATTCCTACGCGTCGACTAAGCTCGCCTCATCAGTGCGCTCAGCTGAAGGACCCATGGCGAAGATCGATCCGTCTTTGGGCGAAAAGGCTGGCGATTGGCGCGAAGTCGTCAGTGAGCTTCAATCGGGCGATCGCCTCGTGCGGGCCGCACACACGGTGGGCGTCGTCGCGCCATCAGAAGAGATTGAAAAAGCAGATCGCTCGGTTCGCTCGATTTATAAAAACCTCGGGCTCGATATCGCTAAAGGCAGCCGCATTCAGCGCCCGCTTCTTTCCGCCTGTATGCCGATGAATGGCGGCGATGGCGCCATCAAGGACCTTAAAACACTTCAGCTAACCCGTCGCATGGTCGCCCAAACCGCGATCGCGCTGGCGCCGCTGCATGGGGAGCCGCGCGGTTCTAACGAGCCGGTCTTGCTCATGGTCGGCCGGCGCGGACAGCCTTGGATGTGGTCGCCGTTTCAAAATGTCGGCGAAGGCAATCATAATGTCGGTATTTTTGGCGCGTCGGGGTCCGGTAAGTCAGTCCTCCTCCAGGAACTCGCCAGCGCCCACGCCGCGACCGGGGATGTGGTAGTCGTCTTGGATGATGGTTATTCCTTCGCGCAAAGCGCGCGGCTGCAGGGCGGCAAATGCGTGACCTTCTCGACTGAGAAAAAAGTCTCGCTCAATCCATTCAGTCTGTTTGGTGAGGATTTAGACTCAGACGGCATACGCGATGCCAAAGTCGGCATTACCGGCTTTATGTTGGAAGCGGCCTTCCAAGGCGAAAAACCAAACCCGGCAGAGCGCGGTCTCATGATGGAAACCGTCACAGCTGTCTGGGACGAGTTTGGAGCATCGGGATCCTCGGATCATGTGGTTGAACGGCTAAAAAAAGCCGGTAAGCGCGGCGAAGATATGGCCCAAGCCTTGGCGCCATTTTTAACGGACGGCGCCTATGGCGACTTTTTCTCTCGACCAGCCTCGATCAAGATCGACAATCCTTTCACCGTCTACGAGCTCTCTGAGCTTGGAACCGATAAACAGCTTCGCCGGCTCGTCATCTATTGCTTGCTCCTGCTGGTTGACGCCACCATGCGTTCGAACCGGTCACAGCGCAAAGTGCTGATGATGGATGAGGCCTGGCAAATCCTCGGGGACGGGGAAGCAGCCGGGTTTATCGAAGGCTTCGCGCGTCGTTGCCGGAAGTACAACGCGGCTCTTATCACCGCCACCCAATCGATTGAGGACGTCAACAAGTCAGAAGGGGCAAAACTCGCCTTCCAGAACTCGGACTGGACGATCTTCATGCGCATGAAAGATGATGCCGTCGAACAGCTTCGCGCCGCTAGTCTGGTCGAACTCGATCCCGGCCTCGAAGCGGCCATCAAATCTCTCAAGACCGTCAAAGGCGCGTTTTCGGAAGCTTTGGTGCGGGGAGCTGGCGGCTTTCGCTGCCTTGGGCGCCTCGCGCTCGATGAGCGCAGTCTCGTCGCCTACTCATCCGACCCTGACGTTTTCGCCGAGTTCAAACGCCTCGCTGAAATGAATGTACCGATCGAAGACGCGGTCGCCCTCATTGCATCAAAAGGAACAAGCTCATGAAACGCTTATCATGGCGATCGTTCACGCCAGCTCATTTTCGATTGTTTTTGAAGACCATCGCTTGGGGCTTTGAGAATGCTCTGGTCGCGCTTGGCGCCGTGCTCGCTGCGCCGCTCCTTTATCGCGGCTTCGACATGGATGAAGGCTTGATGAGCGTTAAAAACTTCATCGATCATATCATTTGGCGTGAGAATAAAGACGCGCTGATTGATGGGATCTGGCTCGCGCTGATCGGGCTCTTTGTGGCCACTTGTATTCTGCGGTTACCGGCTTGGCTTGCCATGCGGACGGCAGAAAAAGCGAGGGCGTCATGACTTTGCCGAAATCAATGCTGGAGATCGCGACATTGGTCGCCGCAGGGCTTGCCATAATTGCGCTCGCAGTGTCGGCGCGCGGCTGGAACGCGCAGCCCAAGATTGTCTCAGTCTCAGTCAAAACTCTGATCGAAGAAGAGCGAGATTGGTTATTGGCGCGGGGCGCTAGCGAAGAGAGCGCTAGTCGCTGGATTGATACGGTTGCAACCGAGATAGAAGGCTCGCTCACCTCGCTGGAAGCGCAAGGCTACATCGTCCTTGTTAAAGAGGCAGTCCTCGCCGGCGATATCCCAGATCTCACAGATACGGTTCGCGCAAGTTTGGGCGTTCGAGAACGGCAACCTGGCCCGGTCTCTCGAAGCACGAACGCCCTGGCGGTTGCCTCAGGAGTTCAAGCTCCAGCGGCAACCGCCCAATCTTTCGGCGATACACTCGCGGCTGAAGCGCGCGAAGGCGAGTAGGGCGGATGGTAGCAATATCCAAACACACGATCTTAAAGAGTAAGTGGCTTTGGCTTTGGGCGATCATACTTGTCCTCGCCGGTCTGCGCAGCGCCCATAATTGGAGTGAGGACCATTTCATTCTGATCAATCAAACCCAATCGTTACCGAATTGGATATTCATCGTGGACAAGGGCGTGCCGCCTCAGCGCGGCGACATGGTTGCGTTCACGCCGGGGCCGAACCCTTACTATCCAGAAAATCTACCATTCGTGAAAATTGTTCGTGGTGTGTCCGGCGATGCCGTTTCCATTGAAGGGGTGGAGGTCGCGGTCAATGGAGAGCGCCTCGGTGCGATAAAATCGCTGACCGGTGCGAACCCAAATGTCACCGCCATTGATCCCGGCACCATTCCGAACGGGCAGTACTTCGTCTGGTCGCCAAGCCCAGACAGCTTCGATTCCAGATATAAGGAGATAGGATATGTGGAAGACATCCGCATTATCGGTCGCGCTCGTCCTCTCCTTTAGCTGGCATGCGAGCG
>JBCBYJ010000218.1:0-3462 GCA_039815905.1 Pseudomonadota bacterium
GGTGACATTGGCGCCGCGCCCTTCGCGCTTGGCGCGCGCAATGAGGCCAGTGGCGACTGCAACCGATTCTTGCGAGGTCTGACCTTGGTTCTTTTGCGCGAACGTATCGCTCGCGACGGTCACGAAGCCAATCTCGTCAATCTTCGTGGTCAGCGCCCGGTCGAGCCCGCGCTCATTCATCACCAAGCCGATAAAGGTGAGATCGTCGCGGTCTGGCAATTGCGCGATCAAGTCCTCTGCATCGGCCATTTGCGGGACGCGTTTGGGATGCACAAAGCTGGTCACTTCGATCCGTCGACACTTGGCCGCGATGGCGAGATTAATCAGATCGAGCTTTTGCGCCGTGGACAGCAAGACGGATTCATTTTGCAATCCATCGCGCGCCGAGACGTCTAAAATTTCCAGAGCACCCATGTCTACCTTATGCGTTTGCGTCAGCTAAATGCTTCTTTATTCACGCAGTTAGATACCGGGCCGGTTTCCAATCCGGTGTAACCTAACAACGTTTGTTCGCCTAGCGAAAACTCTGGCAGGCTCGTCAAAGGCGGTTCCCTCTCCGAGACCTTATGCTCACGCGATCAGACTGAGATTGACGTCACGGCTCCTGTTTAACTTTTCCATCCAGAAGGAAGACGAAATATCAGACAAATCAGGCACATAATTTATGAGCTTTTGATAGACCTTGTCATAATGGTCTAGGTCGCGAACCAGGACTTTCAACAAATAGTCCACGTCCCCGGTCATCCGTATCGGCGCTGTTGCCATGGAAAAACCGGGCGAAGATCGCTCAAAGCCCGGTGTCTCTTGTGACTCCATGTGCGCCCTTTTCGCCTAAGGCGCCGCGGCGCCGACGGCAGACTCGCCGGATGCGACCGCCCCGGACTCCTCGGTTTCGGCAGGCATTAAACGCATGATCCGCTCTTCTTCGGCGGCGGCGTCTTCCTCACGGCCAAGTTCCGTCAATGCCGACACGCGCAAGCGCCGTACGACAATATTGGCCGGGTCCTGGTCCAACAGATTGTCTGCATTCTCGAGCGCGTCATTATATTTCTCCAGCACGACCTGCACCGCGACCAAGCGCTGGGTGACGGCCGCATCATCCTCTTCGCTCATCTCGACCAATTGCAGCAAAGCGTCCTCGGCCTTGGCTGGTTCTCCCGCTGCGACATAGACATTTGCGAGCGCCGTCAGAACCGGCGCATCAGTCTCATGCTGCAGCAAATAGCCACTTAATAGCAGTTCGGCGCGCTCATAGAGTTTCAAGCGGGTCAGCTGCTCGGCAAATTCCAGTGTGATTTTCCGGCTTTCGGGATTGAGTTCGAGCGCTTTTTGGAACGCGGTCAAAGCGGCCTGGCCCGCTGCGCCGGTCGTTTCTGACGTTTCGTCCGACGACTCTTCGGAGAGCGCTGCCTCATCTGTCGTCTCAGCCGGCGGTTCCAATTGCGCCAGCGTGCGGGCTTTATAGAGCCAGAAGAGCGGACTTTCTGGGTTCTTGGTCAGCAACACATCTAAGCGCTCTGCAGCTGAGGCCGCAGCGCCATTGCGATATTCAAATTGCGCCAGCGCGAAGCCTGCCGGTTGCGCAAAGGTCGAGCTTTCCGGCAACTCAGCGAAGGTTTCGAGCGCGGCCTCCATGTCCTGCAGTTCAAGCTGTAACAGTAAGCAAGAATAGATCAGACGTTCGGTTTCGCCGCGCGCCGCGCAGACTTCGTTCAACGTCTCTTGGGTCGGCGGACGAATGACCCCGCCCGCCTCCTGCAAGGCTTTGAGGAGGAGTTTTTGCTCTGACGACATTTCGATATTCGCCATTTTGCGGATGATCTGCCGCCCCGCGCGGGGACGCTCAGACGCCATCAAATTGACCGCCCGCGAGAACAGGATGTCAAAATCATTGGCGCGTTCTTCACTGGCCGCGCGGAAGAGTGGCAGCGCGTCTTCGAAGCGCCCCAGGGAGAAGTTAAATTCTGCCCATTCTTTCATCGTTTCGGCATTACCCGGTTCCAGCGCCATGGCGCGAATATAGTCCGCTTCAATTTCCTCGCTGGGATACGTCCCCGAGCGGGCTTTCGACGTCGCAAAGCGCCGCCAGGTGGGACCATTGTCGGGGCGGTATTGAATCGACAGATCGAACGAGTCGATCGACTCGTCATACGCGCCCAGGGCGACTTGCGATTGTCCAAGCAAGGATAAGGATTTACCTTTGCGCGAACTGCTGGTGATCTCGACGGAGCGTTCAAACACTCGAATGGCCTGCTCATGCTGTCCGGTCTCGGCCAGCAAGATACCATAATTCACATAGCCGGGATTGTGGTTCGGATTGGCCGCAATGTGCTGGGCATAGGCGGCGATGGCGGCCTCGACATTGCCCGCGCCTCGGAAAGACTGCGCGTAAGAGAAGGACGCATCATGCTCGATCCTTTGCTCAGGTGGCAGGGCCGACAGCACGGCCAGCGCTTCTTCATGGCGCTTGCGCTTGGCCAGCATTTTACCGATCGTGGCTTGGAACCGGTAGCGATCAGCCGTATTCGCAGTCCGAAACAGGAGCGTGCCGCGCAGCTTATCTTGGTCGAGCGGCGACAGCGCTGCATCCTGCACGATTGCGATCAGGTCTTGCTGGGCGTCTGCATCAAGGTCGCTCTCATCAAAGGTCTCAATCTCTTGCTGATCATCCGACGAGATGGCGCGCGAGATCGAGGTGTCTTCATCGCTGCGAACAATGATTTCCGCAACGAATGTCACCGCCACCATGGCCAGCGCCAGGGCGCTCAGAACCGGTGCGGAGAAGAAAGGTGATTGCTCATGCATGGGCAAGCTCCTTATCGGTCAGGCTGTCGACCAGACCTTTGTTTTGAACGTTTTGAATTTCGATCCCAGGGCGTCCATTGACCTCTAGGATGAGCGGACCGCGATCTTGGTCAATACAAATATCGACGCCGATATAGCCAAGCGGAATGGCCTCCGAGGCGCGTTTCGAAATCTCGATAATCTCGCGCCATTTCGGCACTTTAAAGCCGACCAATTGGGCGTCGGTATCGGGATGCGTTTCGATCGCCTCACCGCGTTGCGCCGCATTCGTGACTTTGCCGGTTTCGATATCGATGGCGAGCCCAACAGCGCCCTGGTGGAGGTTGGCTTTGCCGCCAGACTTCTCGGTCGGCACGCGCAGCATGGCCGAGACCGGATTGCCTTTGTGCAAGATGACGCGAATGTCTGACAGACCGAAATCAGCCAGCGTGTTCAAGCCTTCATGCTGTTTCAGCAAAGGCTCGACATAAGCGACATCCTCTTCGCCGCCTTGCGAATAGGCACCGTTCAAGATTTCGCTGACATGACGCGAAACGTCCTCCGCCTTCAAAACGCGTCCCCCGGCCGTGACGAATTTGTCGTCCTCACGGGCGCGCACAATGATGATGCCATTGCCCTGTGAGCCGCGATTGGGCTTGAGCGCGAAGGCCCCGAAAT
>JBCBYJ010000219.1:0-3439 GCA_039815905.1 Pseudomonadota bacterium
GCGAAACAAGAAAGGCAGACTGAACAGTTTGGTCAGCGGCGCAATATTGTTGAGCGCCGCGGCAAAGGTTCGCGTCATATCCAGCCCGCCAAACATCGCAATTTCGAGCGTACTGCCTTCCGAGCCGAGTTGCCCACCCGGATAGGATTTGACGCTCAGACGTCCATCGGTTTTTTCCTCAAGATACGCACCCATGAATTTGACGGCCTCGACGGTCGGATAGCCATCGGGTTGCGAGTCCGTGGAATACAGCACACGGGCGCCGCCAGACGCGCCATCTCCGCACCCAGCCAGGGCGAGAGAGCTTCCAAGCATCAGCCCACCAAGACCCCGGCGACTGACTTGGAATGCAGGCTTGCGTATCGTCATGATTGCACCTTTCTCGGGAAAATTCCTCGAGTTTTAGCGACGTAACCGTCCGGTTCCGTCGCTCTCCATCAGCGCTTTAACTTCGCTGACAGTGACCATATTCATGTCCCCTGCGATCGTGTGTTTCAGAGCATTCGCCGCGGCGCCAAATTGCAGCGCGTCCATATCGTCAGCGCCGCTCGCCAGCCCATAAATCAGCCCTGCCGCAAACGCGTCTCCTGTGCCGACCCGGTCGACGACATTGTGAAGATGATAGGTCTTAGAGAACCCGGACTCGGTCTTGGTGCGCAGATGCGCCGCCCATCTATGGCAGTCCGCTGAAGTTGAATTTCGAATGGTCACCGCGACGCGTGAGAGGTTTGGATACCGGCTCATCACGTCTTCGGAGAGCGCTTCATACCAATCATTGGTGCTGCCGTCGCCCTCCGGCGAAAAGCCTAGACAGGCCGCACAGTCGCCGCGTCCGGCAATCAGCGTATCCGCATAATGAGTTAGACCTGGCATGACATCCGTTGCCGCTTGACCATATTGCCAAAGCCGCTCGCGATGATTGAGGTCAAGCGAGATATGGACGCCCCGCGCCTTAGCTTGTTTCAGCGCTGCTTCGCAAAGGTCGCGCGCCGACGCTGAAATTGCTGGCGTAATGCCGCTCACATGGAACCAAGACACGTCTTCAAAGGCATGATCCCAATCGACATGCGCTTCGCTAAGCGCGCAAAAAGCGGTGTCCTGGCGGTCATAGATTACGCATCCGGACCGTATGTCCGCACCATCCTCGAGAAAATAGATGCCCATTCGGCCCGGCAATTGCGCGACATGCGCGACGTCGACACCGCGGGCGCGCAATGACATTAGGGCCTGCTCGCCAAGCTCTGTCGGCGGCAAAGCCGAAATCAGCCGACTGCCAAGCCCAAATTGCGCCAGGCTGCTGGCCACGTTGGCCTCTGCGCCGCCATGGCAAACATCAAAGCTCGTGCTTTGTCTCAGGCGCAGCTTGCCGGGCGGTTTGAGCCGCATGATAAGCTCACCCAGAGTGGCTATCGTCGCTTGTTTAGTCACCGTCTCAAACCCTTTTCCACCGCCAGCATGTGATCGCCAAAGATCTCACCAGCCGTACCCTCTATTTTTTCAAATCGACGAAATAGTCAAATATTTCAGGGACATTACCATCCCCCATACCTTGTTCAACGGCGGCTTTAAGGCTCTCTGATGTGCCTTCGGCGACCAAGGAACGGGTGCCAAGGTCGCTCATCATTTGCACAAAATAGCGCAGATCTTTGTTCGCATTATTCATCGAGAAGCCGAGATCGCTGACCCCATCCACGGCATAATTTTTACAGAACTTCATGAATGGCGAATTCGACGGTCCGGCAGACATAATGTCATACAATTGTGCTCGATCGACGCCCGCCAGTTCTGCGGCTGCAAAGGCTTGAGACATCGCCGTCACTGTCGTCATACCCATAAAATTATTGATCAGTTTGGTCACGTGTCCGGAGCCGAGTTTGCCGAGATAGAAAACGTTCTCGCCCTGCTCTTTGAGGATTGGCTCATATTTATCGAAGGTCGCTTTGTCTCCAGCCGCCATGATGTTGAGCAAACCATCCTTTGCATGCGCCGGAGTCCGCCCGAGCGGCGCGTCGAGCATGCCCGCCCCTTTTGCCGCAAGATCAGCACCGATTTTCTGGGTCGAGGCCGGAATGGATGTGCCAAAATCAATCAGCACAGCGCCTTCTTTAATGCCTGCCAAAACCCCGTTATCGCCATAGACAAGCTTCTCGACCACTTCTGAAGTCGTAACGCAGAACTGCACAATATCGCTATTGGCGGCGAGCTCTTTTGGTGTGCTCGCTTGGCTGGCATTTCCGCGGGCGAGGACGGCGTCAACTGCGTCCTGGTTGAGGTCCATTACGTTCACATGGAACCCGCGCTTTTGCAGGTTCTCGACCATGTTTCCGCCCATTAGCCCAAGGCCGATAAAACCTATGACTGGTTTAGACATATTCGTGGCTCCTAATTCCGTCGAAGTCTGATTGTGCAGCCGTCCGCGCGCGAATAGCCCGCAAGATCAGCCGATTAAAAAAGGTCATTTGAGTGCCTCCGAAACAAAGGCGTTTTCATTCTGAGCCGCAAAGACACCGAGCAGGACGCCATCTTCTAAGCAGGCCATTTCATAAGCCGTTCCAGCGGGCACAATGAACGATCCGCTCGGCCCGAGAATCTGTGTTTTGCCGTCAATTTGAATTTCGAAAAATCCATCCAAAACATAGCAGACAAGCGTGCATGGATTGGCGCTCGCTTGCGTAACGGCGCCGCGCGCATACCAAGTCTTCGATTGCAATACGCGATCATCTGCGCCGAGCAGGACTTGCTTAATCCCGCGCGCCACTGTTTCGGCCTGTGATTCAGGGCCGTATCGAAACAGATCATCATGCTGTCGCAGCGCACTCATTGCTGAATCTCCTGGCGGGCGCGAATAACCTGCAAGGGCTGGCGTGTGTGGCGGCTGTTCGCGAGTTTGAACGTGATCGCGTCACCTGCTTCCGGGGTCAGCGTAACCGAGGTGATGCCACTCGTCGTGGTGATTTCAATATCCTCAATCGAGCTGCCATCGAAAACGGTGACTTCATTGTCTGAATCGTAAAGACCATGGCGTTCATAGACTGAAACAAATGTTGCGCGCTCGCCTTGCGCCCTTAAAATCAAAGCTTGCTCATGTCTGAGATTATGGTCCGGGTCATTTGCCCCAAGCTCCGCAAAATAGGCGGTCATGTCTTGGTCAGCGGTGAAACTCAATGTGTAGAACTGGTCGTCGAGTAGCCAGGACGCGTCCTGCCGTCCGCTTAATGGCGCCGATTGGCTGCGCTTCCAAAGATGCTGATAGCCGTTCGCCGTCCCGAATGGCTCCAGCCGCGTGGTTTCATGCACCATATCAAAACTGGTTTCGATCAACTGGCCTTTAAAATGGACAGGCAGATCGAATGTATGGCCGTCTGCCCCAAGGCCGCGCATGATATCAATGACGTAATCACGCCCGCTCGCGCCCGGCAGGATGGCAATTAAACGCTGC
>JBCBYJ010000021.1:0-14174 GCA_039815905.1 Pseudomonadota bacterium
AGCACGCGCGCAAAAGACGTTTGACGCGATCCTTGCTGCAGCGGCGGATCTCCTAATCGAGTTGGGTTGGGACGGGTTCAACACGAACCTGCTTGCCGAGCGTGCCGGATGCCGCGTCGCCACGCTGTATCGTTATTTCCCGGACAAACTGGCGGTCGTATCAACGCTTGCGGAATCAGTTGTCTCTCAATGGGATGCGGCCTTCGCGGAGATTGCTGAGGCGCTCGAAGATTCCGGAGATCTTCGCGAGGTCTGGCCGGACTTTTCTCGTCGGTTCGTTGCAATCTTGAGGACGAACCCGTCGGCCCTGGCCGTTCGGAAGGCCATGCACGCGGTACCAGAGCTGCGCGCGATCGACCAGGAAGATAATAAGCGACTGGCGGGACACCTCGCGGCGATGCTTCGCGCCAAACTGCCGGAACTTCCGGCTGAGAAATCGCTGTCCATCGCGCTTGTCCTAATCGAGTCTCAAGTCGCCGTGACAGATCTTGCCATGGCGGAGACGGATGCGGTGGCGACCCACCTCCTACAGGACCTGGAGGCCATGCACCTCGCTTACCTCAACCAGATTTACACCCACGAATAGACATCGTCGGAAGGATCAGACCATGCATGACGCGATTATTATTGGAGCCGGGTTCGCCGGTCTATCTGCTGCGAGGCGCCTAGATGAACTTGGATGCTCGAACACGTTGGTTCTGGAAGCCCGTGATCGGGTCGGTGGTCGCACCAAACATGGTGTGGTGGGTGGCCTAGACATTGATCTTGGTGGAATGTGGCTCGGGCCGACGCAAACCCGGCTCGCAGACTTGGCCGAGCAATATCAAGTGCGTACCTATCCGACGTATCTGGACGGAAAAGGCGTCTTTCGCATGATGGGCAAGGAGCACCATGGCGAGCGCGAAGACATAGACGGATTGTTTGGCTTGCGGGACGGAATCAGTTTTCTTTCTACTAGTCGAAAACTCCGCAAACTAACTAATGAGATCAACTGCGAAACGCCCTGGGCCCATCCCAAGGCCAAGGAGCTTGATGCGCAGACGGTGGAGCAATGGCTGGCAGACAATGTCAGAAGCGAACGGCTGAAGCGGCTCTACCGTTTGCTTTGTTTTTCTCTGTTTTGCGCTGAGGCCGCGCAGATTTCGATGCTTTTCTTTCTGCATTACATAAAGTCGGGCGGCGGGATGGACGTGATGGTCTCCGCAGACAAGGGCGGTGCCCAGAATTTCCTGTTCCATGGCGGCGTGAACCAGATTGCTCGAAAAATGGCGGAAGAGCTCGGCGACCGGCTTCGCCTGGAAGACGCCGTGAGCCGAATTGAATGGACCGAAAACAGCGTAATTGTACACGCATCTCAAGGTCGATATGAGGCCAAACGCGTGATTGTTTGCGTCCCGCCAACACTCGTGCCGAAGCTTGATTTTGCGCCGCCTCTGCCTCAGCCAAAGGCTGCTTTGCATGCAAAACTCGCCATGGGATCAGCGATCAAATATTGGGTCGTCTATGATCGCCCGTTTTGGCGCAAACAAGGCTTCAATGGCTCTATCGTTCGCGATGATGTGCCTTGTTCTCCGTGCTTCGATGTCAGCCCGCCCGAACAGGAGAAAGGCGTCATTGCCGGTTTTTTCGATGGCGACCACGCCCTCAATCATGGCGATATGAACCTGGATGACCGCCGGGATTTAGTAGTGAACATGTTGGCAGAGCATTTCGGATCCGAAGCTTTGTCGCCCATAGAGTATGCCGACGAAGATTGGACCGCGGAGGTTTGGTCCGGCGGGTGCTATGGTGCCTATGCGGCCCCCGGTATTTATGCCCGTTATGGTGAATGGTTGCGGCGACCGATCGGTCCTTTGCTTTGGGCAGGCACCGAAACATCGCCGGAATGGACGGGCTATATTGATGGCGCCATCCGGTCCGGCGAACGCGCCGCTCGTGAGGTGATAGGCGCGTTGAGCGCTGCCAAAATTGCCGCTGAATAAAGGTATCAATGGCATGTCCGCTCCTGACCCAAGAGCAGGCATTACGAACGTCTGTTTTAGGGCGTTTTTTGCCTCTGAACTAATGTCTCCTATTTGCGCCCAAAGCCCCCTAAGCGTCACCCCAACACTGCATCCGCCACAAAGACATTATCCTTCCGGTCCTGGCCGAACGGGCTCATCGGGCCATGGGTGACGTGAAAGGACTCTCTCTCCTCCCCGCTCTGCCCAGCTCGTTTGGGCCGTCCAGCGCGCGGTCTTGCCGCCAAGACCGGGAGCGATGCCGCTCTCTCGGGCTCGCCGAACAAACCTCCCCTGCTGCCCCCCCAAACGCGCGCCCGTGCGCCATGGGGTGCGCTTGAACGCCGGTGCGGGTCCTGGCCATTGACGGGCGCCGTCCAGGATCAGATCCGCGATCCTCGGTTTGATTGCAGGGTCTAGCTTGGGGTTGCGCGCCTGATGAATAAATAGCAAATGCTATGTAAAACCAAACCCTTGTTGGGTCATCCATCTTGGAAAAAGGAGTATAAGCGTGATCTTCTCCGAAACGCACAAATTGGCGCTTGTTGACAGTCCAAAATGTGCCGGCGCGCGTAAAAGCATCGACCGCGCTTCGCGCGCCATCCGCTGAATGACGTGAAGAGCACAAAGTAGACTCCATGGCGCGTTCACTCAGTATCGCAATCTGCACGCACAATCGTCCCGACGATGTGACGGCTTGTCTTCGCGGGCTACAGAGCGGCAACTCTGAAAACTTTCCGATTTATGTGATCGATAGCGGTTCGGATCCTGATATTGCGTCTCGGCTCAAGCAGATGTCTCTTGATCACAAGGCTGACTATGTCCGGTGCGATGAACCGGGCCTTTCACGGGCCCGGAATAAGGCCCATGAACTTGTCCAAACGGACTGGATTGTATTTCTTGATGATGACGCCGTGGTGCGGTCGGATTGGGGGCGGAATTTGCAGCGCCTTGTGGACGACGCCGCAGATCAGGTCGCGATTATCGGCGGCCGGGTCGTCCCCAGCTGGCCGGACGAGGTTGATGTCAGCCACATTACGGATCGCTGGATGCTGTTATTATCCTGTGTGGATATTGACGGACGCGGCCACGTTGCCGCTGGGATGAATGTGTGCGGCGCTAATCTTGCGTTTCGGCAGTCGGCCTTGAAAAAAGTCGATGGGTTCCCTTTGTCGCTTGGCCGCGTCGGCACGAAACTGATCAGCGGAGAGGAGTCCTAACTGATCGAGAAGCTCGGAACGCTGGGCTATGATGCAATTTACGATTCCTCATTTTCGGTAGACCATACTATTGGCATTGACCGGTTGAAAATTGATTGGGCGGAGCAACGCGCCTATTGGGAAGGCGTCTCTCGTGTGGCGATGATGGGGATGCTGGGCCAAAAAATACCGCCTGACATGAATGTTCTAAAACTCATATCCTCGATCCCAATATTGTGGGGTTTGAGTTGCGTCTCAAACAACCCTGAGATTAAAAATGGCGCAGGGCGCGCTGGGGGCGCAGTTAAAGGGCCTGTGAGAAAAGTCTCTTATTCAATTCGGCCTTGTTTGACGGCGCCGCTTCTAGAAATGCGACGCACCGACAGCCTTGACGATAAGCTCGCCAAATAAGGAGTCTCGGTCGGTGCCGGATCGTTTCTGAAGCTCGGCGAGCCGATTGGTTTTGCCAGACGATAGAAGGCTCGCAATCCCATGCACCGTCACCCAAGCAGCCATCGCATCGACCAGGGCGCGCCGGGCGCTTTGATGGGCGTCGGGTTGCGTCGCTTCGACGTTCGAAACCAGGTGGTCATAGGCCGCTTGCCGATGGGCGACCAGCGTCTCATGGTCTTCGTTCAAGTTGCGCCAGTTAAACATCAGTTGAAACAGGTTTGGGTTGTTCACCGCAAAATCGATATAGCCGATGCCAGAGGCCACCAATTGCCCGAGCGCGTCATGGGCGACGCGGTCTTGGCGGTCCTTCTGTTCGGCAAGCAGCCTTCGAAACCCAAGCGCCGCGAGCTCGGTGAGCAACCCATTGGTGTTTCCAAAATGATGCGACGGCGCCGCCGGTGTCACGCCAATCGCTTTCGCGACGCGGCGCAGTGAGAAGGATTCAAGTCCGTGCGCGACCAACTCAGCTTCGGCTGCGATCAAAATCGCGGTTTTTAGATCGCCATGGTGATAAGCTTTTTTTCTCGGCAATTGCATCGCGGACACCTCCTATTCAAGCCTTATCTTGACAGTGTTTAGTTTAACAGATTATGACCTATCTAAACAGCATTAAGATGGAGGTGCAAATGGCACCGAGCCGTGATGCGCAGGCGGGGGCGCACCGACGCAGGATGTTTGAAGACGAACCGGTGTTTGCCTCTGTCGCCATCGTCATCGCCGTGGCGGGCGGATTGTTTGTCGTCGCCGGTCTGTTTGATGACCGTTTGGTTCTGGGCGAGAATGTATGGATCAAGCCGACAAAGTTCGCATTGGCGCTATCGGTGTATCTCGGAACGCTGGCCTATTATGCGCGTTGGTTGCCAAATGGCTTGACAGATAACAGGCTCTATCGTGGCTATAGCATGGTGATTGCCAGCGCCGTCCTGGCCGAGCTGGTTTGGGTCGCCGGGGCCGCAGCGTTTGGCCTGCAATCTCATTTCAATCGAGACACTCAGGTCATGGCGGTCTTGTATCCGATCATGGGCGCGTTGGCGGTCATTCTGACCAGCGCGGCGCTGTTTTTTGGTCTTCAGATCGCGGTCCATAAGACTGTCAGCTTATCACCGGCTTTGAAGCTGGCCGTATCCGGGGGTCTTATTCTGACATTCTTCTCGACGGTTTTGGTGGCGCTGTATCTGGCCAGCAATGGCGGACACCATGTCGGTGTGCCAAGCAACCGCGATGCGGTGCTTATCGGTTTAGGATGGTCGCGCGATGTCGGGGATTTGAGGGTGCCGCATTTCTTTGCGACCCATGCTTTACATGTCGTGCCGCTCGTCGGTCTAGTGTCTCATGTCGCGATGCCGCCACGTTTGGCGTTCTGGTCGACATGCCTCATGCTCTTATTATACACGGGATTGATCGCGTTTACGTTCGTCCAAGCGCGCGCCGGCGTTCCGTTTCTTTGAACCGGCTCGTCTCGCTTACACCGCGTCTAGAAGCACATCACAGACTTTGTGGACTTGCGCCTCGGACAAGTAAGGATGCATTGGCAGGCTCAGCGACTCTTCCGCGGCCTTTTCGCATTCCGGTAAGCTGCCCGGCTCGGCGAGGTGCGCGAAGGCGGGCATTTGGTGGATCGCCATGTCATAATAGATGCCGCTCGGCACGCCCGCATCAGACAGCGCCGCGCGCACCGCCGCGCGGTTTGGCACCCGCACCGTATAGAGGCCATAGCCATTGTCTTGGCCGTCGAGCGCGACTTGGTGCGCGATCACGCCATCCAGGCGCTGATTGTAAATCTCAGCGGCAGCGATGCGCCGGGCGCGTTCTTGGTCGAACAGGCCAAGCTTCTCAGCGACAACGGCGCATTGAATGGAATCGCAGCGGCCATTAATGCCGACCCGGACCGACTCTTTGCGATTGTCGCCGGTGCCGTGCCAGCGAATGGAGCGCATGCGCTCGGCAAAGTCTTTGTCTTGGCACAAGATCGCGCCGCCATCGCCATACCCGCCAAGGGTTTTGGTGGGATAGAAACTGGTTGCAGTAATCTCGGCAATATTGCCGACCCAGCGGCCATTATCCTTGCCGCCAAAGGCCTGAGCGCCATCCGCAATCACACGCAAATCATGCGCATCCGCGACCGCTTGAATGGCCATGTAATCGGCCGGCAAACCATACAGGTCGACCGGCATGATGGCGCGCGGGGTGAGACGGCCCTCGGCTTTTACCGCGTCGATTTTGCGGGCGAGGTCGGCCGGGTCCATATTGAAGGTGCGCGGATCAATGTCGACAATGACCGGATACCCCCCCGAGAGCAGGATCGCATTGGCCGTGGCATTGTAAGTGAAACCCGGCATGAACACGGCATCACCCTCGGCAATGCCCATGGCCAGCAGCGGCATGACCAGCGCCTGCGTGCCCGAGCCAACCGCGACGACGTCCGCAGCGCCGGTAAAGGCGGCGAGTTTCGCTTCGCATTCGGTCACTTCAGGCCCGCCAATGAACCGGCCATGATCTAAGATATCGATCCAGCGCTGTTCGAGCGCCGGACGGATCGCGTTTTGTTGCGTTTTCAAGTCGAACAATTGGATCGGGGCATCGGCCGGCAGATCGATCAATAGGGAAGCGTTCGGTTCAGAATAGGCCATGGCTTAGGCTCCGATTGTGTGAAGGGCAGACAGTTCAGCTTGCTCGGCCATATGCACCGCCAAAGCCGCCTCTCGTCCCGGTATGACGCAGGCGCGCTCCCCAAGCGCAGCTGCAAAGAAAGCCTCATCCGCAGTCCCCAGCGGATCGGGCAAAGTTTCAGACACGTCCGCTTGCACAGCGAACGGCGTGGTATTTTCAATCTCGCGCGTCAGGAAATTGAGCGCAATCGTGCCGGATGGATAGGTCAAGACCATGCGGCGATCGCGTTCGGTATGACAGCGACTGGCAGTGATTTCGGCCTGTCCAATGGCAAAGTGCAAGCGCGCTGTGGCCTCGTCTATGTGATCGGTATGGGCGCTGCGTCCGCTGGCTTCGACGCTCAAAGCCGGGCCCATCAGCTTGCCGACCATGTCGAGATCATGGGTCATCAAGTCCCAAATCACGGACACATCGCCCGCCCGGCCATCCGGCGCCGGTGGGCCCATGCGCCAGGCTTCGATCCGGGTCGGGGTTTCGGCAATGTCAAACAAGCCCATCGCGTCGAGCACAAAGCGCTCTTGGTGCCCGACTTGAACCGTCAGACCCGCCGCGTCGGCTTGTTTGGCGAGCGCATCCGCCGCGTGACCGGTCAGCGCCAGCGGTTTTTCCACCATGACATGACACTGGGCGCTCAGCGCGGCGCCGACCACCGCTTCATGATAGATCGCAGGGCACGCCACAATGACGGCATTGACGGCCTCTAAAAGCTCCGCCTGCGATGCGAATGCGGTGACCCCATGCTGACCCGCTAAGGCCGCGCATCTGTCTTGATCAGGATCAAATAGGCCAATAAAATCGGTCCGTGCAGAGCCCGCAATCTTGCCAGCATGATAGCCACCAAAGACGCCCGCGCCGATCAGGCCGGTTTTCAATACTGCCATGGGACCACTCCACTCTCCGTCCGCTCTTCGCATTATGCGGGGCAAAAACGCAACTGAACTTGTCCGTAACCTGCATCAAAAGGCATTGCGGATTCTTACAAAGCGCGCAAACGAGGGCTTTGCTTCCCAAGCGGAAGTCGCCAAATATGATCCGAAATAAAGGAAGGACTGGCTATGCCTGCACTCACATCTCAAGACTGGACCCTCGCCAAACGCCCGGTCGGAGAACCGCAAACGGACGATTTTGCGATGATCTCCAGCGAAGCCCCGGAGCCGGGCCCGGGTCAAATTCAAGTTCGCAATAGCTGGATGTCGGTTGACCCATATATGCGCGGGCGGATGTATGACCGCGAAAGCTATGTCCCGCCCTTCCAAATTGGCGAAGTCCTGCAAGGCGGCGCGGTTGGACATGTGACCGCCTCGAATCACCCAGACTATGCTGAAGGCGATTTGGTGCAGTCTATGGCCGGATGGCGCGAAGCGTGGACAGCCGCCCCTGAAATGGTGATGGCGCAGAAACTGCCGGGCGATACGGGCCTGCCAGAAAGCGCCTTTTTGGGTGTGGTCGGGATGCCAGGCCTGACCGCTTATGCCGGTATTTTGCGGGTCGCTGAGCTGAAAGAAGGCGATGTCGTCTTTGTCTCGGGCGCGGCCGGCGCGGTTGGCTCTGCCGTTGTACAGATCGCTAAGATTAAGGGCTGCACGGTCATCGGCTCTGCCGGCGGCGCGGAGAAATGCGCTTTGGTCAAATCGCTCGGTGCGGATGAATGCGTCGATTATCGCGCGGCGGGCGGCTATGGGGGCTTGCTCTCAGCCCTGCAAGCGGCCGCCCCGAAAGGCATCGATGTCTATTTCGACAATGTTGGCGGCGATCATCTTCAGGCCGCGATTGAATGCGCGCGTCCGTTTGCCCGAATGGCGATTTGCGGGATGATTTCTCAATATAATGACACAGAGCCGCGCCCCGGCCCGAACAATATGATCCAGATCGTCGGCAAGCAGCTCCAAATCCGCGGCTTCATTGTGTCGACCCATGTCGATCTGCAGGCCGATTTCCAAAAGGATATGGCGACGTGGATCATGGGCGGTCAGATGAAGTTCGAAGAGACTGTGATGGAAGGCGTCGAGACCGCGCCAAACGCCTTCATGGGGCTCTTCTCAGGCCAAAATAAAGGCAAGATGCTGGTCAAGTTGAGCTAGTGCCGCGGATCGCGTCGATGGGATCGACCGAAGCGGGCGGGCGCGTTTAACCCGTGTCGGCGCTGTTCGACGCTTATATTATGGTCGATTGGAGCGCCGCGTCCAAACCGGTGCGCGGCGCCAATTCGATTTGGATCGCGACCTGCACACGCGGGCCGGATGAAAAGGTCGTCACAGACACGATTAATCCATCGACCCGGCTTGCGGCCCGCGACCTGATTATGCGCCAAGCCAGTGCTCTGATCGCAGCCGGCCAAAAAGTCCTGATTGGGTTTGATTTCGCCATGGGTTATCCGGCCGGCACCGCCGCAGCCCTCGGCCTCGACCTTGGTGAGACGCCGCCATGGGCGGCGATGCAAACCTATCTGAGCGCCCATTTGGAGGCGCGCGCCGACAATTCAAATGACCGGTTCGACCTCGCGGCGCAGATGAATAAAGTCATGACCGGGACCGCACATCCGTTTTGGGCCGCGACCAAAACCAAGCAGAGCCAAACACTGTCTATGAAGAAAGGCGACTTTTCACGCGCCGACTCGTTGCCCGAACACCGGCGCTCCGAGACCTGGATTCGCGCAAATTTTAAAGCGCGCCCCAAATCTGTTTGGCAATTAAGCGGCATTGGCTCCGTCGGCTCGCAGACTTTACTTGGGCTGCCAACGGTGTCCGCCTTGCGACGCGCGCTCAGCGGCAGCCAGGTCTGGCCGTTCGAAACGGGGTTTCAACCCCCGACTTCAGATTGGTTGAAAAACACGCCCTGCGTGTTCGCGGAGATCTATCCAAGCACCATATCTGTGACCCCAAAACATAGCGAAATCCTCGATCAAGCCCAGGTCAGAACGCTGTCTGAACGGTTCGAATCACTCGATCGGGCCGGAAAACTCGCCGCCGCGTTCGATCGCCCGAATTCAATTTCTGAGCGAGAAATCCACAATATTACCTCCGAAGAAGGGTGGATTTTGGCAAAATAACCCTGAATCGCCCGTATTTATTGGGTTTTCGGGATTCACGACCAATTCGAATCATGAACAATGACCCTCAACGGCAACTAGGGCCGTTCAACTAAAGGGAGAGCCCAATGAACAAGGGTGAACTGACCAAAGCAGTTGCAGAAGCAGCAGACATGTCTCAAGCCGAGGCTGGCCGCGCTGTGGATGCTGTATTTGATTCAATCGCAGGCGCGGTGAAGACCCGTGACTCCGTCGCAATTGCTGGTTTCGGGACGTTTGTTGCGAAAACGCGTGGGGCACGTGAAGGCCGCAATCCTGCGACTGGCGAAACCATCAAGATCAAAGAAAAGACTTCTGCGGCTTTCAGACCAGCATCGGCTCTGAAAGACATTTAAGGTCTATCGCGAAAGCGAATCTTATCAAACGGCGTGTCGCACTTTGCGGCGCGCCGTTTTCCATTCCAGCAGACCCCATTGCAATCCACCTGCAATCAATAGCGTGACAGTGACGGCTTCCATCATGCCTTGCACGCCGCGATCCAAGCTGACGCCCATATAGTAACACAGCGGAATCATCAGAACAAAGAAGGACGCGATATGAATGGCGGAGGGCAACCAGACCACGCCTTGCGCCCGCAGGGCCATAGAGGCGGTCGCCTGCAAGCCGTCATAGGTCGTTGCCAAGGCCGCATAGATCAGCAGGCTCGAAATCGCAGAGGTCAGCATAACCCCATCAATCTCGGCCTCTGCATTGACGAGCAAGAGCGCGAGTTGGTCTTTGAAAAGATAGACCAGGATGGCCAAGCCGAAGCCCAAGACAAACGTCGCCGCGACGCCGAGCCGGGACGCATCTTTCACCCCTTGCAAATCGCCGCGTCCATAATGCTCCGCCACCCGTACGCTGGTCGCGGTGCCAATGCCCAGGAAGAACATGAAGCAAAAGCCCATGACCTGAACCGTGTAGCCATAGACTGCATTGGTCGCGACACTGATAAAGGCGGCGATTGTGAAGGTCAGGTTGAACCCGCCCCATTCGGCCACATTGGAGACCGCCATGCCCGCGCCAACGGAAATCTGGCGCTCGGCTTCATTGGCGGGCGCTGGGGAGGACGGCTTCATGGCTGGCGTCAGCCAAATCACAAAACCGATCAGTGTCAGCGTGATCACCCAGCGCGAGCCGACGGTCGCCCAAGCGACGCCTTCAGCGCCCATAGACGGCATGCCCCACCAGCCCAAAACCAGAGCCAGGTCGATCACCAAATTCACCCCGACCCCCAAATAAGAGACCACAGTCACGATTAAGGGCCGGCGCAGCGACTCTAGATAATAGCTGCACACTGTCGATAGCATGAAGCCGAGCAGGCTGAGCGACAGAATCTGAGTGACCAGCCCCGTCTCATGCGCAAACTCTTGCGGCGTCATCAGCGTGCTGATCTCATCATTGGGATTAATCTCAACGAATAGGAACTGAAACAGCGGCGCCGCGATGACATAGACCAGCGCCGACACCGCGACCCCCAGAGCAAACGCCCAAATCATGCCGCGCCGGAAGATCCGACCGGAATTGTGTTCCTCGCCGCGGCCAACCAATTCAGAAGTCAGAACTTGCACGCCGAGCAATATCCCCATGCCAAGGCCCAGCATGACGCCAATCGGCAGCCAGGAATTGAGGATAAATGCCAGCTCATGCTCCTGGCCTTTGACTTGGCCGAGCACAATCGCATCCGTCAGGCCCATCAGCATCCACGATAGACGTGAGACGGCAATCGGCCCTGACAGCCGCAATAGGTCTAAAATCTCAGAGGCCCGCGCCCAAGCGGGCCATGCCCGCTGGGTCATGGTATTATTCCTGCTTATAAGGCTACGCGTGAAGGCATTGAGGAAGTGTCCCTAATCTCCAGGAGCTTCTCTGCGATTAAGAAGGCAAGTTCAAGCGCTTGTTCGCCATTTAGACGAGGATCACAATGAGTGTGATATCTCGATGACAGGTCGGCTTCCGAAATCGCTTGCGCACCGCCAATACACTCGGTCACGTCTTGGCCGGTCATTTCGAAATGAACCCCGCCTGGGACGCAGCCCTCAGCATTCATTACGTCAATAAAGCCGCGCACTTCTTTCAAAATGTGATCGACCGGACGGGTCTTGAACCCTGAATCGGTTTTCAGCGTATTGCCATGCATCGGATCGCAAGACCAAACCACGGTTCGGCCGCTGGCTTTGATGGCCCGGGCGAGCGGTGCCAAGCCTTGCGAGACGCCCTCAGCGCCAAAGCGAGAGATCAGAGTGATCCGACCGGGCTCATCCTCTGGATTGAGCGTTTCAATGATCCGCAGCAATTCGTCCGGCTCAAGCCCTGGCCCGCATTTCATGCCGATCGGGTTCTTGATGCCTTTGCAGAACTCAACATGCGCATGATCGACTTGCCGCGTCCGGTGGCCGATCCAAAGCATATGCGCCGAGGTGTCATACCAATCGCCTGACGTGGAATCGATCCGCGTCATTGCCTCTTCATAGCCAAGCAGCAGCGCCTCATGCGAGGTATAGACTTCCACTGCCGACATTTGCGGCACGGTTTGTGAGGTGACGCCGCAAGCTTTCATAAATTCCAGCGCGTCCGTGATCTTATCGGCCATCTCGCGATAGCGCTCGCCCAGCGGTGAGCGATCGACAAAGCCGAGCATCCATTGATGGACATTCGCAAGGTCCGCATAACCGCCACGCGAGAATGCGCGCACCAGGTTCAACGTCGATGCCGACTGAGAATAGGCCTGGATCAGACGCTCAGGATCGGGCGTGCGCGAGGCCTCGTTAAAGGCCATGCCATTAATATTGTCCCCGCGATAAGACGGCAGCGTGACCCCATCAATCTCTTCAATTGGAGACGATCGCGGCTTACCAAACTGCCCTGCCAAGCGCCCGACTTTGACCACTGGCTTCGACGCCGCAAAGGTCAGCACGACGGCCATTTGCAGCAACACCCGCAACGTGTCGCGAATATTGTCGGCGCTGAACTCTTTAAAGCTTTCGGCGCAATCGCCGCCCTGCAACAAGAACGCATCGCCAGCAGCGACGCTGGCCAGGCGCTGCTTGAGCGTGCGCACTTCACCGGCAAAGACCAGTGGCGGAAACTCAGCCAGACGATCCTCGACATTTTTCAAATGCGTCGGGTCCGGATAGTCCTCCGGAATGTGTTTGGCGGGTCGCGCGCGCCAGCTGTTTGGCGTCCAGGTCATACATATCTCCTATAGGGCGCGCTTTATGCACAGGCATTCCTGCACAATCAAGCTTTACCGCGAATAGATGACATGAAAGTGTGGCGCACAGTGGGTAATCACAATACAAAAATACCAGCCCCTCCCAGCCGGATGCCCCTGAATGTCGCAGCTTTTCATTGCTCATGGACACCAAGACATTGACCCTCTGCTGAAAGTGCACGAGGCAATGCGCCGCGCGTCTATACCGACTTGGTATACGCCGGACGGGGTCAAAGACGTCGAACCGGACTCGATTAATGAGGCCATCGATCAAGCCTTCGGAATGGTTGTTTTGGTCTCTGGCTCGTCGGTCCGCTCAAAGGCCGTGCAGGCGCAATTAGAACGAGCGCTGCGGCGCGGTCTGACCCTGTTTCCGATCCGAGCTGACAATGCCCGACTGTCAAAGCTGTTTAAGACGGCGCTGGCCGACCAATTGACCGATGCTTTGCAAGATGACGGCGCCTTGGAGCGCTTGGTCAGCGCCGTGAAAGCGCGGTATGAGCGCCGCTGCCCAGTCATCTCAGTGATGAATTTAAAAGGCGGGGTCGGCAAAACCACGGTCTCGAGCCAAGTCTTTGGCACATGGCAATCGGCGCTGGGCGGGCGGACACTGTTGATTGATCTCGATCCGCAATACAATTTGACGCAGACCTTTTTCGATATGGATCATGCCGATGCGAGCGCGGCGCGGGACAAGTCTGTGATTTCGCTGTTCGAACGGTCAAAGCTGCATGCCCATGATCGCGCATCGCCGTCTGAGAGCTGGTCAGAGATCAGTACCGAACCGTTCGAACCGGCAGAGCCAGAGCTGATCACGCACGATATCTTAGCCGGAGATGGCGCACCGGGCGGCCGGCTTGACCTGATCTCAGGCCAGTTCGAGATCTCGAAATACGCCTTCGCCAAGAGCCCGCAAGCGCTGTCCATTGTCGGGGCTCATTTTCGGCGAATGATCGACTATTATCGCAGCTTCTACGATCTCATTGTCTTCGACACCAATCCGAACGCGACCTTCTTGACCCGCTGCGCGCTGGAGGCGGCCAATCGCGTCCTCACCCCGATGCATCCGGATGTCTATTCCTTGCGCGGTGTGAAACTGCTCAATCAAGTCATGCAGGAGCAGGTGAGCGACGATAAGCGACCGGAACTTTCGATTCTGTTCAATGCCGTGGGACGGTCTGAGCAATCGAATTTTGAAGCCGATGCCCGCAATGGACTGTTCAATGCGCAAGCTGGATTTGCGCTGTCAGAGTCCTTGCTGACCAGCGCCCTGCCACGATCGGGACATTTAGTGGTGCGCAGTCCTGAGCCAGATGACGCGCCTTGGAAACAGCTTGTTATCCATCGCGGGCGCGGCGGCGGGCTGAAGCGCATTCGCGAAAATCTGAAGGGCATTGCCGGCGAGCTGAAACGCTTGGTCGACGCCTAGCCTATTGCACGGTCTCGATGGTCTCAAGCTCGAAGGTCCCATCCGCCAGCGGCGTGACATAGACCTGATAAATTTTCCGAGCCATAGGCGCGCCGGTCATTTCGATACGGACCATTTGCTGCGCCTCATCGGCGGCGCTGAT
>JBCBYJ010000220.1:0-3435 GCA_039815905.1 Pseudomonadota bacterium
GAGAAAGCTCAAGCGTCTCTGCCGTCAGCCAATCCACGTTCAAATACCCCGACAGCAATGAGAGCGGTGACCAATTCAAATCCACCTGTTCGGCCCGTAACCACACGCCTTGCGCGTCACGCACGGTAAGCTGCTCAGCCCGCACACGCCCCAGAATATCCCCGCGCAAGCCCGTAACCTCGAGGCTCTGCCCACGCACTGTTTGCCGCTCAATTTGAGCGGTGACAATCTGACTCGCGATGGGGCTCATGGCGAACAAACGCACAGCTATGATCAGCAAAATTAAGCCGAGGATGGCAATCATGCCAAACCGTCGCCAGAAGCGCAGGGTGGGCCAGTTCAGTCGCATTAGAAGGCTTGCCCGATGCTGACATAGACCTGCACTGGGTCGTCTCCATCGTCAGGATCAATTGGCGTGGCGAGATCAAATCTGATCGGCCCGACCAGCGTGTCATACCTAACGCCGAGGCCCGCTGAATAGCGCATGTCAGAGACCTCAACACCTTGATCGGCGCTGACACTCGCGCCATCCAGAAATACCACAAATCCCAGCGGCTTATCGCGCCGCCAGCGCAGCTCACTCGACACTTCGAGCAGGCCGCGGCCCCCGGTCGGCGTTCCATCCGCCTCGCGCGGCCCAACCGACTGATACTCAAATCCTCGCGCGCTCCCACCGCCGCCGGCAAAAAAGCGGCGGCTGACGGGCAGATCCGACAAGGCAGCGCCAAACACAAACCCACTGCGCACCCGCGTCGCCGCCACAAAGCGACTGGATTCGTCGAGCGATTGATAGGCGCTGATCTGTCCGTTCAGCGAAACATATTGCGCCGCACGATCCCCGATCACCACGCCTGGCTCTACCCGTGTGTCGACCCGCCATCCTCGCGTCGCATCAAGCGGGTCATCAGCATAATCGAGGCGCCCGCCCAGCGACGTGCTTAGGATCTGTTGATCACGCTGCTCGAATGCATCCTCTTCGCGGGTAAACTCACTCGCGGCCCCAAGCGTATAAGACAAGTGTTTGGAGTGGCGCACGTCAAATGCACCCGAGACGGTTATGGCTTCTCGATCGAACGCGTCCGTTTCCTCGCGTCCGATCTCGGATGACAGCACCAAAGTCCGGTCAAAGGCCGTGACATTAGGAATGCGCCAATCAACTGTAAAAGCGCGCTCCAAAGTCGCGAGCGTCATCCCGGCCGAGAGCGTGTCACCGCGCCGGCTCGCATTGCGACGGGTCAGACCCGCTGTCAGGCCGGGCCCTTCGCTCGTCGAAAAGCTTGTCCCCCCGGTCAGCGTATATCTGTTCTGGTCTTCCAATGAGACGATCACGTCTCGAACCTCATCCCCTTCGCGATTCATGCCCGTGGCTTGGTCGGCCAATTGCACGGTGACAAACCGATACATCCGGGTTCCATTTAGCCTCTGGTTCAAGACCGCGAGCGCCTGCGGCGTATAAAGATCGCCCGCTTGAAACGGCACCAATCGCGCCAGAGCGCTGCGCCGCGTCCGGGAATTTTCTGAGAATACCACTTGGCCGAACCGGATCCGCGGCCCCGGCATAAGCCGATACGTCAAGTCGAGCGTTCCTGCGTCGCGATCGCCAAGCAGCCGTCGCTCTGAGGCCTGAGCCTCAGCATATCCAGCCTGGCGCAAAGCCGCCAATAATCCGGCCTCTTCGGAGAGAATAGCCTGCGGCAGGGCGACGTCTCCGGACTGCAGCCCTCGAACAGTGTCGATCGCACGCCTCGCCGTTTCGGATAAGGCGACATTGCCGGTTTGCACGCTGATTTCGTTGAATACATAGCGCGGACCGGGCTCAATTTTGACATTCGCTTGCACCGGTGGACCTGGGTCCACGGCATAGGCGATCTCCGGAGAAAAATAGCCTTTTGTGTTTAAATAATCCTTGGCTTTACGCGCGGCCTGACGCGCCTGACGCCGCGCTTCAAATTGCGTGCTGGGCACTATACCAGGCGCCAATTCGCGCTGAACATCTTCAAGCAGATCAGCGCGTGCCGTATCGCTTGTAACTCTCAACCCTTGCGCGGCGCTGCCCAGCGTCAACGCGCAAAGCGTAATCGCCATAAGGAGAGAGCGGGTAAACATGCGATACCACGTGCCATAATCAAACGAATTAAGCGTGCAAATCACGGTCCAATTTGCAGGTTTCGTCTAGAACGCCTGTTTATAAAGGCAATTATAGGGCTACAGCGCAATAAATGGTGCCCCCACACGGACTCGAACCGCGGACCTACGGATTACAAATCCGTTGCTCTACCAGCTGAGCTATAGGGGCACTGGCGCGTCCTTTATAATGCCGTCCGGCAAAACTCAAGCCGTCATGACAAGATCATGCAGTTGCCACATTTCATCCCGTGAGCGGCACGATTTTGCCTTCTGGTTCAGCCATCTTCAGGCCATAGCAAGTTGGGAGCTGACCATGATCAAGACTTTTTCTGTTTCTGCTTTGATGATTGCTGCGGCCGGCCTCGCCAGCGCCGCCCCTCTGCCGGCGCCGCCAACGCAAACTTATGTACCGGTCGCACAAACCGAGTGCGCGAGCGACACAATTATTGTCTACTTTCCAACCGGGACAAGCGCTCTGACGCCGGCCTCTCGCGCCGTGTTGGAGGCCGCGCAGGCGCGGTTGGATGGATGCATCCTTGGACAGGTTTCCCTCAACGCGACAGCAGACGATGCCAAAAACGCAGGTCAAGCCGATCACCTAAGCGCGGCACGGATCGAAACCGTTTCAACCGCACTTGCCACATATGATTTGGATGGCATGCGGATCGTTGCAGAGGTGCCGGAGACGGACGTGCACACACTTTGGACCCCCATGGATCGCAAAGTCGAAGTCACAATCGCCGCTTGGGCGCCTGAAATCAGTTAGGCGGCCCCTAAGCAAACGCGCATCAGACGCCGCTTCCTCCTCAGAGCAAACCTAACCCCCGGACCATCGTGTCCGGGGGTTTTCTGATTCATCAATGTCAGCCTAATCAATCGAAGAATGACAAGACGGCGCACGCCGCGACAAACGTAACGACGGTGTGGCTGCCATCAACAAACAGCCCCATCAACGAGCCGAATGGCGTATATATTGTGTCATAGGCCACCAACGGCACGCCGATCAAAAGACTGATCCAAAGCCCGAATAAGACCGCCGTTCCGAGCGATGAAATATTCTTTTGCTTCATATGCCAGCCGAGACCGAAGCTCAAAACGACGGACAATACAAAACCCAGCGCCATGATCACTAGGTTGGGGCCAGCATCGGCGCTCACCGTTTGTACGCCCTGCGCGGTGAGCCACTGCATGGCTGATTTGGACTCATCTGTGAAAAACAGTCCATTTGCGGCCATCCACGGCTCCGTGAACAAAAGACCGTACCAGATGAACCCGATGAAAAACATCGCGAGCGCGCCAAGCAATATG
>JBCBYJ010000221.1:0-3402 GCA_039815905.1 Pseudomonadota bacterium
TAACCTTTCAGCTGCTCGATTGCATCGAGCTTCACTTTCTTCGGGCCTAAATCACGCTTAACTTCAATTACTGTTGCGCCAACTTCAACGTCTATTCTTCGGCGATCTCCCAAGGGGGATTCAAGTTTTACATCCTCCAAATCTTCGTCATCGAGTTGAAAAGGTGCAGAAAGAATGAACTGACGAACCTCCGCCTGAATGTCTGCTTCTGAGCGGCGTTTGTCTGTTTCGACGAGCCGGTGGAAAATTTTGGAAAGTGAAGACATAAAATGTGCTCGACACCGAGCAGGCTCCCTCTTGAATTCACCACTGAAGACCAGAATTCAATACTCAATTCAAGGTCTGAGCCACGTGATTGATTTTAGTTCCTCGACACTTGGGGGCGATGACTTCCTTGAAGCCGATTGCAAATACAAAAGCGGATTCGGCTTACGTCTTCTTTTGCGCCTAAAGCGCCCTAAGCGTCACCCCAACACCGCATCCGCCACAAACGCATTGTATGACCGTTCCTGACCGAACGGGCTCATCGGCCCATGGCCGGACGTGTGGCCGGGGCAATGGGTGAGGTGAAAGGACCTTCTCTCCTTCACGCTCTGCCCAGCTCGTCTGGGTCGTCCAGCACGCAGACTTGCCGCCAAGATCGAGAGCGACCGCGCCGCTCTCGGTTTCGCCCAGCAACCCGCCATGCTGGACCCCACGGACGCGCTCCTGCGCGCCATGGGGAGCGCTTAGAGGAAGGTGCGGTCCCAGGCCATTGACGGGCGCGGCCCCGGATCAAGTCCGGGGTCCTCGGTTTGAGCGTTTCGACCCATCGTCTGCGGAGATGCCTGCGCCGCGCGGCTCTGGGGTCGTCGGACCCGGTTATGCGCAGGCTTCCGCAAAGCGCCTCAACCTGCGCTTTTTTGCGCTCAATTTGGCACCGGATACGGCTCAAGCTTGCTCATTTGCATCGCGTAAGCCGTGTCGCCCAAATCGTTTTGCGTGGTCTCGGTGCTGTGAATCCCTTCGATCCACTCCGGGGACCAGATATCTTCAATCTGGGTCGGCGGGTCGGCGCGAATGAAGACGATTTGATTGGGCGGCGGGGGCGGGGTGTGAATGCAAGCGCCCATATAAGGGACGAAGAGAAATTCAGTCTGACGCCGCGTCGTGCTGAAATCGAACGGCACAATATAGCCCGGCATCCGCACGAACTCACCATCCAGCGCGTCCACAGTGTCAAAGCTGCCCAGCTGAGGCATGAAATCGAAGGCCGAGCCTTCTTCAATCTTGGCATACGGATCCGCCGCGTTGGCGAGTGTCGTCGTGTTGGCCGCGTAGCGCTTTTCGAGCATGGCGTAGAACGCTTCATATTCTGCCATCAAAGCTTCTTCGCTGCCGTCTGGCATCAGATCTTCCCACATCAAAGTCAGCGGTTCGCCTTCTTTGACGCCCCAATAGACGGGCTTGGCGGCGGCGCTTGCGTCCGAGCTTGCCGGGCTTGGCGCGGTCGCGGCGATGGGCGCGTCCTCAGGGCGGCGGTCTAAGTCGGCTGGACGGGCAAAATCGACCGTGCTCGCTTGTTCAGGCAGAGGCGGCGGGACGGGTTCTGCTGCGGCGCGGTCTGCGGCCTCCGACGCGACGCTTTCGTCCGAAGACGGGACGCCGCAGGCGACGAGGGTGCAGGCGAGCAGGCTGGCGAACAAAAGTCTCATGCTGGAAAAGCCTTAAATGATGCCGAATGAGGCTCAAGTTAAACGTCGCTTAGGGCGCAAAAACTGTGTCATAATTGGGCATAAAATCATCGGCGGTCACAGCCTCAATGACGAGTAAGAGCCGGACGTGTCCGGTGCCCTCAATCGGCGGTGAGCGATGTTTGAGGCGGACGCTTGCCGCTTGCGGCCATTGCTTCCCTTTTAACAGGATCGGAGCGCCCGTCTCGACGGTCAGGATCTGATCAGTGTCTATGGCGTTCGCCGCGTGCGCATCCACCAGAGTGATTTGTGTGCCGGGGCCGCGATAGGTGCAGATCAAACGCGATGTGACCGTGTCGATGTGAAACTTCGAGCACGCATTGTCGAACACAGGCTCAAGCCGCAGCCGAACGAGGTCTGCGGGCTGATCCGTGGTCAGACTGTGCGCCAAGCGATGCGCGTCTTCGCTCAGCCAAGTGCGGGCTGGCGAAGCGGCGTGCCCGGCTTGCGCAAAGGCGGTCTCAACACAGGCCATGACCTGCGCGGGGCGTAGAATAAACCGGCCCTCCGGCAGGGCATGAGCGGGCAGGGCGTTGAGCCATTCGCAGACGCGATTTGGCAGTTTGCGTTGCCAAATGGCGCCGTCCTTATCCGCCTCTAATGCAGGGGCGAGGTCGGCCGGATGCAGCACACGTTTGACGGCACGATCCAGCGTGCGCGACGCCATAAGCGGGGACTGTGATGGAGCGGGTTCAGGGGTCAATTTTTGGGCGTCCGCGATTCTTTTGCAATTCGACCACCATGCCCTTGTACGGCGAAAAAGTCGACCTAAATGCGATGTTATACAGTCACTAAAGGGTGAGACATGACCGATGTTTTGGTCACGGAATCTTGGCTGAATTTATCGCAACGTCGTCGACAGCGTTTCTGTGACGGCGAAGCCACTTCGCGGTGGTCGCGAGTCTCGCTCGAACCTTAATCCAACCGAATTGTCGGCACGCCTGTCCTAAAGGTCCGTGCTGCCAAGACATCTGCGCCTGCGCTCCAGCAGCCGCAAATGTTACCTCCAAGGCGAAGGTCGTTCGACCCTCGCTTTCCAAACTCATAAAACCATCAAATAGGGACACATAAGATGAAACATAGTATGAAAGGCGCAATGCTCGGACTGGCCGGATTGTCACTCGCGGCGTGTGAGACCACCGGCGTCAGCGCGAATGCGACCCAATCTGGCGAGGCGATCCCAGAAGCGGACGTGATCGCGGCGCAAATCGAATGGGGCAATGGCATTGTCGAAATTGCCAGCGTCCACACGGCGAATGGCGACTATTCTGCGCGCGCCACCGAGCATATCAACACGCTCTATGCGTATGGCGACACGGCGGTAAAGTTTAAGCCAACGCTGGCGGCAGACGATCAATTCCGCGAAACCTTTGAGCAAGCGCTGGACTATTTCATCGGCGCTGAAGGGACTGAAGACACAGGCTTTGCGATCAAAGGGTGGACAGATGTGCGCTGGGAAAACATCGGCATCTATACCGACAATAACTCCGCCACAGCGATGGGGAATTACTATTTCACCGGCCCAGACGGAAGTGAAACCAAAGTGGAATACACGTTCGGTTATATTCTCGATGATGCCGGTGATCTAAAGATCAACCTTCATCACTCGTCTCTGCCATTCGCTGGCGGTTAATTCGATTTCGAAGAAGCGCCGCGATCGTTGGACGAT
>JBCBYJ010000222.1:0-3369 GCA_039815905.1 Pseudomonadota bacterium
GGCAGATGCCAGATGGCATCTGCCAGCGTCCATCGCTCGTCTGGCAAACTTCGACGGGTTCCTGGATCACCGTTCCGTCCGGAAGACGTGTCTGACGGCGCACAGTCGTACACTCGCGTTCTGACAAAGGTGCCTCAGGCGCACCATATAGATCGTCATTCGGATAATCCGGGAAGCTTGGAGGCGGCGCACTGACCGGCTGCGGGACAGGCGGTGTCGCCGATTGCTGACGCTGAGGATGTTCCCAGGCCGGACCTGTGGGAGACCGTGTCGGCGCATATACATTGCCGGAATAAGAACCATAGTGCCCACCGGTATGGCCGGTATGGTAAGTGTCAGTGGAATAGGTGCGCGCGCAATCGGTCGAGCCGCTGGCGAGTTCGCTGCCGATCGCTGCACCGACCAACCCGCCAATCAGGCCGCCCGCGATCTCCGCACCATCATCGCCTCTGTCATGATAGTAGCCATGGCGGTGTCCGCGATAGCCGCGATACCCTTTATGACCGCGATAGCCTCGATGCCCCTTATAGCGGTGGTAGCCATTATCAGGCTCCAGCTCTCCGCCAAGCGCAACTCCGATCAAGCCGCCAGCCACGGCGCCGACGACAGCCCCAGCGATTTGGTCATTTTTCTTTTGCTGAACGCAGGGCGCTGTCGACACTGTGGGTTGGGGGCCGTGGTAACCGCCATAACGGTCGTGATGAGCTTGTGCAGCGGGCACCAAAAAAAGCGCTGCTGCTGCGGTAAATAAACTGGCTCGGATCATTACAGATCTCCTAACTTCCCCAGGCGCAACGGCCCATTTGAAACCTTACTTGCGCCATCCTGTCTGAACGGAAGCTGAAGCATGCGGCGCGCATGACACTGGACGTCTCGGCGGATGCACCCCATTTGTTGCGTATGGGAATACTGAACACCGCATGGAAACAAGCTGGACGCGCCCGCTATACCGCGGCGCAAGGCATTCGCGCAGCCTGGTATGGCGGGCAATATGTCGTCGCCCGCCGCCGCTCCGCGGGCTTTAATCGACCGGGCGAGCCGCAATTCAAGCCGAGCCATAAGCCCGATACCAAAGCGTTGCGCGCCGCGTATTTCGATCTGTTTCGTCAAGATCGGACCAATATTGAGGCGGGTCTATACCCCGATCCGATCACGCGTGACATGCGATTGCGTGATTTTCCAAAATCTGTGCGCCGTGCGCGCGCCTTCTTAAGTGATGTCTCCGAGGTCGATCGTCGCCGAGTGGACCGTAACGGAACGGAAGTTCGGGGTCTGGATGCAGCGGATCCGAAACGCTTTCCAACCTATTATCGCCAGAATTTTCATTACCAAACAGACGGTTGGTTGAGCGAAGATAGTGCTGAGATTTACGACCATCAAGTTGAGGCGTTGTTCACCGGCTCGGCGGACGCGATGCGTCGGATTGCATTAGGCGAACTGGTTCAAGCAGTTAGAGATAGCGGCCAGAAATATACCAACGTCTTAGACCTGGCCTGTGGAACCGGGCGGTTTATGACCCAGACTTTGCGCGCAATGCCAAAGCTCGCGCTCACCGGACTTGATCTGTCACCACCTTATGCTGCAGCGGCTCGAAATGTCATAAACCGATGGCCGCGAGCGAGCGTCGTCGAAGGTATGGCCGAAGACATGCCGTTCGAGGATAATAGTTTCGATCACGTCATCTCGATCTATTTATTCCACGAATTGCCACCGCGGATTCGACCGAAAGTGATTGCCGAAGCCGCCCGCGTGCTGAAACCGGGTGGACGGTTGATCATCGCCGATAGCCTACAATTTGGCGATAAAGAGGGGCTTGATGGTTTCCTCGAATACTTCCCGGAAGGTTTTCACGAGCCTTACTATAAAGGCTATCTCAATTGGGCCTTTGATCCCCATATGGAACAATACGGCTTCACAGCCGAGCGACTTAAACTTGCCTTCCTGACCAAGGTTCGGGTCTGGCGCAAAGCAGCATAAGGGACAGATATGTCAGACAGAAAATTGATGTTGATCACCGGCGCTTCAGCTGGGATCGGCGAAGAGTTTGCGAAGCAATACGCGGCGCTTGGCTGGGATCTGGCCCTAACGGCGCGTCGGGCGGATCGGCTGGAAAAACTCGCTCGGGATTTAGAAGAGAAGTATCAGGTTGCAACGATTGTCGTGACCCAAGATCTCGCCCGCGCCAACAGTGTCGATACGATCCTTAAAGAGATCCACGCTGCCGGACGTCATGTCGACGGGGTTGTCAACAATGCCGGTTATGGTTTGCCAGGCACGTTCTTTAATACAAAATGGAAAGAGCAAGCGGCGTTCTTGCGCGTCTTGTTCAACGCCCCAATAGAGCTGACCCATAAAGTCCTGCCAGGTATGGCCGAGCGCAAGTTCGGGCGGATCATCAATGTCGCGTCGTTGGCCGGGTACACGCCAGGCTCAAACGGTCACACACTTTATGCCAGTGTAAAGTCTGGCATGATCAAATTCTCCGAAAGCATCAATGCCGAAGCCGAAGCGGAGGGCTTGCATGACGTCCATTGCACCGCCCTTTGCCCAGGTTTTACATGGTCAGAATTTCATGACGTCAATGGCACACGCGCCAAGACTAATGAGATGCCTGACTGGATGTGGATGGAAGCGGCGCCCGTGGTCGAGGCCGGAATCAATGCGTGCGAGCGTGGTCAGCCGGTGGTTGTGCCAGGCGCCGTCAATAAAGGGCTTGCCACGCTCAGCCGAATTTTACCTGAGCCGCTAGGTCGTACCTTGGTGGGCGCTCAATCCAAGCGCTTTCGCCGCACGGAGTAGCTTCGAGCTTGCGAGTATGCGGGAAGCGTCTTAGGGGACAAAAAACACGAATGGAGTCTGAGCATTGAGAGACCTTTTCTGGGCCCTGCACAGCTATTTTATCTCGCCGATCCTGACGATCTATTTCATCGCTATTTTGGTGTATGTTGTTTTAGGCTGGCTGATGATCGGGGGCGTGGTCGATAATCGCAATCAAACGGTGGGGTCGATCTATCAGTTCCTCTTTTCGATCATCGAGCCGATTGCGCGTCCAATCCGGCGTTTCATCCCACCGATCGGAAATTTAGATCTGTCGATCTTGGTCATCGCGCTCGCGATTCCATTCTTGCGTGATTGGCTGATTCCGCGTGTTGTATTGGCGATCCCCGTTTAGGACGCGGTGAGATCGCTTTTGACGATCTGTCGCGATCGGGTTTAGAGAAAGCCATGAGCCAACCGTACAAAGCTCAACAAGATGATGTATTCCAGGCGCTCTGGGACCGCCAAGACGGCGCATGCGCGCTTTGCGGTGAGCGTATGCTGGTTAATCGATTTCAGGTCCCGCACGCACGAATTTGGGCGAAGCGGCGC
>JBCBYJ010000223.1:0-3332 GCA_039815905.1 Pseudomonadota bacterium
AATACTCGCCGACTAATACTCGTAAGTTTCGATCTTATCGATTTTGATCGTATAGGCCGCGTCAGCGAGTTCGGATTCCTGCGTTTGGGTATAAATCGTCCCTTCGACCCAGACCGCTTGGGCCAAGTCGCGCAGCCGGATAGGGTCATCCGCCATAATGAATAGGGTTTGATTGGGCGGTGGCGGCGGTGCGTGTAGGCACGCCCCATAATATGGCACGAGCAGGAATTCCGTGATCTCAGCATTGGCGCCAAACTCAAACGGAACCGTGTACCCTGGAATGCGGACTTTGGTTTGGTTCAGCTCTTTGACTGTATTGAACGTGCCGATCTGGATCATTTGATCTGCGGCGGAGCCTTCTGCGATGGGACCGCCCGAATACAGCATGGCCATTTGCTGCTGATAGAGCTGCGCTAGGCGCTCTTCTTCCCCCTCTGGCATCAACTCTTCCCAGCCGATCTCACGGACGCCGCGGGACGCGGCATCGTTTACAGCTGCCCCCGCGGCGGCGAGACGGTTAGTGCTTTCGCTGCTCGCGTCGGTCTCAGGGATCCGATCACCGACTTGTGGCTCGTTCGATTGGCGGGGCGCTGCGACCGTTTGCGCTTCGGTTTCGCTTGGCGCAGGCGTGTCAGCGGTGACCGCCTGGCCGCAAGCTGCGATCAACGCAAGCGCAAGTGACGAGAGAAAAGCCGGTTTCATCATGAGCTCTCAATAGATCCAAATGGTGGCGCCCGCCAGCCTGGTGGCGCGCTTGTGATCAGACTTTAACGGTCAAACCATCGGAAAGCGAGCGTCGAAGTGCGGTCATGGCGGGCCAAAGGCCTAAGAAGAGTGCCGAGAGTGTCACCGCGCCGATCGTATAAACATCAACTAGGCTTGGCCCCGTCCCGATCAAGGCGACGCCATATTGCGCTGCTAGCACTGGCGCGGCGAGCGCAAAAAGGGCCTGAATCAGGACTGCGCCTAAGACTGCGCCAACAAAGCCGAGCACAGCCGCTTCGAGCAAAAGCAATGAGAAGATGTGGCCCGGCCGCGCGCCGGTGGCCCGCAAAATCGACATCTCGCGACGCCGCTCATTCAAGCTGGTCAGAATGCTGGTCAAAATTGAGACTAGCCCGACCGCGATGACAAAAGTCGAGATGGCGAGCAGCACGCGCTCAGCGGTGCTCATGACTTGCCAAAGCTCGGCCAGCGCTTGTCCGGGAATGATGGCGAGCAGCGGCTCAGACATATTCGTGTTGATGTCGCGCCGGGTTCGCAAGACCGTGGCGCGGTTCTTTAGGCCGACAAATACCGCGGTTACGGTTCGCGGCGTCAGGTCGAAGCCGCGCACCATGTCTTCGGTAATCGTATCGGCCAATCGATTGCGCGCGCCGGTTTCCCAGCCGACATGAATGGCCGTGATCGCTTCCAGAGAGACATGAATGGTCTGATCCACGGGTGTCCCGGTCGGGCGCAAGATCCCGGCCACCCGGAACGGGCGATTGTCGTGATCATTCAACCCTGCCGCGCCCAGACCGTGAGTCAGTATGAGCGGCGTGCCGACCTCATAGCCCAGCTGCCGGGCGACATCTGCGCCGATGACAGCATCAAACAAATCCTCAAATCGCGCGCCGTTCGCGAGAGCCAGCGGTTGTCTTTGACCATAGCGGTAATGCTCAAAATAGTTCTGGTTGGTGCCAAGAACGCGGTAGCCGCGATGATTGTCACCAAGCGAGATTGGAACCGTCCACGCGACATCGCTGCGAGCATCAAGATCCTGATAAGCCTGCCAGGAAATCTCGGCCGTGGCATTGCCGAGGCGAAACACGGAATAGAGCAAGAGATTGATCTGACCGGATGGCGCGCCAACGATGAGCTCGGTCCCCGATATTGTATTGTCAAAGCCCGATTTTGCAGCGTTTCGAGCTTTCTCCACGCCTAAGAATAAAGCGACAGACAAAGCAATGGCGATGACAGTCAGCAAGGCTGAGATTTTGCGATTGAGCAGGCTGCGCCAGGCCAGACCAAAAATTGACAGACCCATCAGGCGGCTCCCGCCAGCTGCGCGGCGCTGTTCAAGTCTGCGAGATCTAGAGCGCGATCAAACAAGGGCGCCAGTCCGCCATCATGGCTCACAAATAATAAAGCCGCGCCGGTTTTCTGGGCTTCGTCGCTGAGCAAATCGATAAATCGATCGCGGCTATCGGCGTCTAATGCTGAGGTCGGTTCATCGGCAATGATCAGCGACGGTCCACCGATCAAAGCCCGCGCCGCGGCGACCCGTTGTTGCTGGCCGACCGACAGCTCGGTGACTTTGCGGGCCAGCAAGTCGGCATCATCCAATCCGAGCTGGCGCAAAAGCCGCATCGCCTCAGCTCGCGCGCCGCCTTGCACCTGCACTTCTGTTTGTCGGCGTTTGGAAAACCGGCAGGGCAGAACGACATTCTCAATCACCGAAAGATAAGGCACGAGATTGAACATCTGGAAGATCACGCCGAGATGATCCGCCCGGACGCGATCTCTTTGACTGCCGCTAAGCTGTGTCAAGTCGCTGCCCAAGACGTTCACCTGTCCGCGTTGCGCTTCCAAAACGCCTGCAATGAGTCCTAAGAGCGTTGACTTTCCGGAGCCGCTTGGCCCGCGCAAAAACAGCCGTTCGCCCGGGTCCAGCCGAAAGGTCGGGACATTTAGTAAATCGGCTTGGCCCGGCCATGCAAATCGCAGGTCAGTCAGATTTACGATCGGCTCTGTCATCTAAGGCAGGTCTAGGACGGTCTTTGAACTGGTCAAGGTATCAGCCGTTTGCCCCGTCTCGGTCAGGACCACGGCGTCGACTTCTTCAAATCCCGCAAAACTTGCAAAGCCAGTCACCTCGATGCCAGTCAGCGTATCGATCGCCGCGCACGTATAAGCGAGATCCACCATCAGATTGCCATGATCACCAATCGGACGAATGCTGGCGCTGGCGCTGTCGCGCGTGCATTCGCCGCCTCGTAGCGCGACAATGCCGTCCGTGTAAGGCGCTGTATCAGGCAATTCGCGAATGGTTTCATCGAGGTCGAAATTGGCGAGCGCGCCTTCTAGGCTGATGCTGACGGTTGCGCCATCAAGACTAATCGCGAGGTCTGACTTGCCGTGAACATGGGCTTCGCCGCCGGCATGATCGTGATCGTCATCTTCCGCGTGATCGTGCTCGTCATGATCTGCTGCAGCATGATCATGGTCGTCGTGATCCTCATGATCGTCATGATCATCGTCACCGATCAAAGAGACCTCTTGTGCCGTGACGGTGCATTCTGCCGCGACGGGCATCACAAACAAGGCCAGCGGATCGGTCAAGATCGCTT
>JBCBYJ010000224.1:0-3313 GCA_039815905.1 Pseudomonadota bacterium
CAATTGCCTTTGATAGATTGGATCCAGGCCATGCTGTTTGCGCTGCGCCCGAAAGGGACGTTTTTAATGGTCCACCGCGCCGCCGAGCTTGCCCGCATCCTGGCCGTGATCGAGCGGCAGACAGGCGAGATCACGGTCTTACCCGTGCACTCCTATCCCGGCGCCGACGCCAAGCGCGTTTTGGTGCGGGCCCGTAAAGGGCTCCGGTCTGGGCCGATGCGGCTGCTGGAGCCGCGTTATCTGTATCGAGGCAAAGGCGAAGCGCGTACAGATTGGGCCGTCAATTTGCAAGAAAACGCGGCTGGGATTGACTGGAATTAAGCGCCCGCGAGCGCTTGCCCCTTGCCGCAGAGCAGAGTAGGCGAGGGCGAACGAGAATGAAGACGCCACACTGCCCATGACCGCACCCGCTGCAAAAGACACGCCCGCCAGTTTTCAAGATCTGATCCTGCGCCTGCAAGCCTATTGGGCCGCGCAAGGCTGCGCGATTTTGCAGCCCTATGATATGGAGGTTGGGGCCGGGACGCTGCATCCGGCGACCGTGCTGCGCGCGCTCGGACCGAAAGACTGGCGCGCCGCCTATGTGCAACCCTCTCGGCGACCGGCAGATGCGCGGTATGGCGAGAACCCGATGCGGCTTGGCCATTACTATCAGTATCAGGTTATCCTGAAGCCCAATCCGAAAAACCTTCAGGACCTTTATCTCAACTCGCTTTACGAAATCGGCATTGATCCGATGGTCCACGATATTCGCTTCGTTGAGGATGATTGGGAAAACCCAACGGTTGGCGCCTGGGGCCTCGGTTGGGAGGTCTGGTGCGACGGCATGGAAGTCAGCCAATACACCTATTTTCAGCAAGTCGGAGGCTTGGATGTCTTCCCGGTTTCAGGCGAGCTGACTTATGGCCTAGAACGCCTCGCTATGTATGTGTTTGGCGTCGATAATGTCTATGACCTGCCGTTCAATGCGCCGGACAGCGATACGCCGCTCAGTTATGGCGATGTGTTCCTAGAGAATGAGCGCCAGCAGTCGGCGTTTAATTTCGAGCTTTCCGATATTGAAATGTTGCAACGTTGGTTCACCGATTGTGAGCGCCAATCCAACGCCTTGCGCGCGGCGGATAAACCGCTTCCGGCTTATGATTATGCGCTTAAAGCCAGCCACGTCTTTAACCTGATTGATGCCCGCGGCGCGATTTCACCGACCGAGCGTCAAGTCTTTATCGGACGGGTCCGCGACCTCGCCCGCGGGGCGGCGGAACAATGGGCGACCCAAGAAGCGGCGCAGGCAGACGCATGATCCGCGCGCGGATCGCTTTGCTTGTAACGGGGCTCGTGATCGGGCTCTTAAGCGGGTTGGCGGCCTGTGGCCCGACGCCCGGCTCGCCAGCGCTTTATAAAGATCGCGCGATGCAAAGCGCAGTGGCCGATGCGCGCGCCAGCTTGCCGGTTTTCTTTGAGGCTTGGCGGAGCCCTCCGGATGGCGTCTCGGATTTTCGCGTCACAGTGATTATGCCGTCCAGCGCCTATGGCCGAGACTATGAGGAGCTGATGAATATACGCCAGGACTTTGCCGGCTTTATCGGCGAGACATCCGGCGGAGCGGAGGTGCCGTTCTTGACCGCAGATATTGCCGATTGGCGCTTTAAAGACGGCGAACGCTATCGCGGCGGGTATACGCGCCGCGCGATGTTTGACATGACAAATGCCGAGATCGACGCCATACGCGATCAGTTTCATGAGGAGCCCCTGCCATGACGAAGGTCAATTTAGACGAGAAATTCGCAAAGTTTTCTGAGCACTGGCAACCAAAACTGGTGGGCCGCGTCAATCAAACCGATGTCCGCCTGGTCAAGATTCAAGGCGATTTTGATTGGCATTCCCATGCTCATGAAGACGAGATGTTTGTGGTCCTAAAAGGACAAATGCGCATGGCCTTTCGGGATCGCACAGAAATCGTGCGCGCCGGCGAGTTTATCATCGTGCCGCGCGGGACCGAGCACCGTCCGGGCGCCGATGAGGAATGCGAAATCATGCTGATTGAACCCTCGAGCGTGGTCAATACAGGGGATGGTGCCAGCACTGCGCGCACTGTGACAGAGATGGAGACGATTTGATGGCAGACCCAGAAATCGGCGGCACCGAGCCGATCGCCGTCGAGGTTGAAGAAGGCAAAATGTATTGGTGGTGCACCTGTGGCCGCTCTAAAGGCCAGCCTTTTTGCGACGGCTCTCACAAAGACACAGACTTCATCCCGCAAGGCTGGGAAGCGCCTAAGACCGGCAAAGTCTTTTTCTGCGCCTGCAAGCGAACCAGCAAGAGCCCGCTCTGCGACGGCGCGCATACGCGTCTCTGATTAGGCCACTGCGATTTGGCAGGGACCAATCAGAACTTCGCTGATCCTTGCCTCTGCAACCGAACTTGATCCCTCCGCATCCGTCATGATCGCGATACTCTCTATGGTGAGCGGGCGCGCGCCGGTCGCGGCTTCAAGATCGGCGATCAGGTCACGCGATTCTGGAATCATCTGACCGGATGGATTAGGCCCTTTTTGCAAGGCCATAAGCTTATTGTTCGAATAGGGGCTGGTCCAAATAGATCCTGGATCATGTTGGTTGGACCAAACATAGTTGAATCCATATCGCGCGCCTGAAACCGATCTGCCAAAAACATAGAGTCTAATCGCAAAATCATCTCCTGCCTTTGTGGTCTCAGACGCGGTTAAAGTCGGCAGCCTGTCGGCACTCCAGGTCCAATTTATGCAGGCTGTTTGATCCGCTTCGAACCGATGAGAAAACGAGCGCCGGATCCAACTGGCTGTCCCGTCCGCATAGGTCTGCAGGATCGGGCCCGCAGGACTTGGATGCAGGTCATACTTGGTCTCGTAGTAAAAATAGCGCGGTCGCCATGAGGGCGGTATCGGATAGCCAGGTCGCCAGTCGGTTTGCGTAAACGCGGGTGGACTTCCAGGGCGGCCTTCCGTGAACGGGGCACGTTCGCTGCGCGGAGGGGGCGCGGCGTCCGCGATTGCCAAAGATCCAAAAACTAGGCTCGTCACGAAGATGAGAATGAGTCTGATCATTTGCAAATTTCCTGCGTCAGGTTATGCCCCCTGCTGCACATTATAGACCGGAAATTACCTGAATTCATATGGCTGAACTTTTTCTCGAAATTTTCTGCGAAGAGATCCCTGCGCGCATGCAGGCCAAGGCTGAACGCGACTTGCAAACCGCTTTGGTCAATGGCTTGAGCGAAGCTGGTCTGAGCCCTGGCGACGTCACGGCAATGTCGGGTCCGCGCCGCTTGGCCGTGG
>JBCBYJ010000225.1:0-3308 GCA_039815905.1 Pseudomonadota bacterium
AGCGCGCTGGCAATCTCGTCAGATCTGTCAGTGTCAGGCTCGGCGCTTGTCTGGGATGCCAGACGGGCTTGGGTGGTCGTGCCAAATTGTTGTGCGCCAAATTGTTGTGCGATCGCCTCGCGTTCGCCATTGGAGACGCCATGAATGATCCACATGACGAGAAAAAAGGCGCACAAAGCGGTCAGGAAATCGGCATAGGCCAGTTTCCATGTGCCCATTTTTCGGGCGGACGCGGCGGGCCTTCTGCCCTTAACGCGCCGGGATGAATAAGCATCAGCCATATTTTTCCCTGAAGACCCTTCTGGCCTAGACTCAGCTCATAGGGCATCAGGGTGAATATCGGTTGAGAATGGCCGATCATATTTAGATGAAATTTGTTCGATTCTGTCGAGCAAAGCGTTTCGGAGGGCGAAAGTGGCGCGCATTGCATTTTTAGGTCTCGGCGTCATGGGCTATCCCATGGCGGGACACTTAACCAAAGCCGGGCACCAGGTGACGGTCTGGAATCGCACCGCTTCGAAGGCCGAGCAGTGGGCGAGTGCCTATAAAGGCGAGGCCGCGTCTGCGCCCGCCGATGCGGCGTTTGGGGCGGAACTGGTCTTCTTTTGCCTCGGCGACGACCCGGATGTGCAAACCGTTTACGAGGCCATGGAGCCGAGCATTGGCGGCGGCATGATCATTGTCGATCATACAACTGCGAGTGCGAAGCTCGCCCGCACATTGTCAGCGCGCGCGGCGCAGAAAGGCGCGTCCTTTATCGATGCGCCAATCTCAGGCGGCCAAGCGGGCGCTGAAAAAGGTCAACTCGCGATCATGTGCGGCGGCGACGCCACAGCGTTCAAACAGGCCAAACCTGTTATGGCCGCTTATGGCAAAGGCATGACCTTGATCGGCGAGAGCGGGGCCGGGCAATTGGCGAAGTCGGTCAATCAGATTTGTATCGCGGGGATACTCCAAGGGCTCGCAGAGGGATTGCATTTTGCCGACTTGGCGGGGCTCGATATTGCCAAAGTGATTGAGGCGATTCGCGGCGGCGCGGCGCAAAGCTGGCAAATGGAGAACCGCTGGGAGACCATGCGAGACGCGCATTATGATCATGGCTTTGCCGTTGATTGGATGCGCAAAGACCTGCGGATTACGCTCGAAGCGGCGCGAGAGACCGGTGCCAGCCTTCCGATCACAGCCATGGTCGATCAGTATTATGCCGATGTTCAAGCCATGGGCGGGCAGCGCTGGGATACGAGCAGTTTATTGGCGCGGCTGGGTCAAAAGGCCGAGTAGATGCGCCGCCTCGACTTACATATGCGCGACGGCGACATGTTTGAGACCGCCTTGCGGGCCATCCAGGCGGCCGATCCCATCGATTATTATGTCGTTCCCATGGAGCGCCAAGACCGCAAATATGTGTGTGTTCTGCTGCGCGATGGCACCCGGCAAACGCTGATGGACAATCTCCAGTCCTGCTTAGAGAATGAGCGAGATTGGCGCATCTCGCTGGTCCCGATTGAAGCCACCGCGCCGATCATTCCGGAAGACAAAGACCTCGCCTCGAAACGGTCCTCTCAGCGCAAAATGGCGCTGCGAGAAGAGATTTATCAGGACGTGTCTGCGGATGCCAAACTCGACCGGGATTTCATCATCTTTGTGATCCTCTCGACGATTGTGGCGGCGATTGGATTGCACTCAAATAGCGTCGCTGGGGTGATTGGCGCCATGGTGATCGCGCCCTTGCTTGGCCCGATCTTGGGCTTTTCGCTTGGCGCAGCGCTCGGCGATCGCAAACTTTTGTTTGGCGCCGCGAAAACGCTGGTCGCAGGTATCGGCCTGGCGCTCGCTTGCGCTGTGTTGATTTCCTTTCTGATCCCAGTGGACTTTGACAGTCGCGAACTGATGTCGCGCGCCGAAGTTCGACTGGACGGGATGGTCCTGGCGATTGCCGCCGGCGCAGCGGCCGCTTTATCGCTCACACGAGGGGCCAATGCGACTCTGGTTGGGGTGATGGTGGCTGCGGCGCTGCTGCCGCCTGGCGCTGCCGTGGGTCTGTTTCTCGGGACGGGCGAATTTGCCTTGGCCTCGCGCGCCGCTTTGCTGCTCTCTTTAAATGTTGCGAGCCTGGTTCTGTCGGCGCTGGTGGTGTTTCGGCTACGCGATATACGCCCGCGCACCTGGCTCGAAAAGAAGGGCGCGGACAGGGCCGTGGCGATCAATATAGCGCTGTCTGTGCTGTTGCTCTTGATTGCGATCGTTTTGATCTTGGTGCTTGACCTGGGCGCGGCCGTCTCGATCGGCTAAAGTCGCGGACAGGATAGGCTTGCGGATGCAGACTCTGAATCGGGCGAGCAAATGCAGACATTGGCACAAAGGCACGAAACGCCCTTACAAGGACGCTTAATGATTCTCAAAAGCGAGCGGAAGGAGACGTTAGGTCAGCGGCCTACGCCGTCCTGACAGTTGGCTAAGGCGCACTTTGTGCTGACAATACCGCTGCGAAGGTTAGACAGACGCCAGCAGGTACCTCGTGATCAAGTCTAGTAGTCTCCTCTAACGTCGATCGCCTCTCCATACATTTCCAAATGGGGCGTGTTTTCCAACTTCGCGATTATCTGATCACGGACACGCCCGGCGAGATCGAAGTTACCTTCTATATCAACATTCGCGTTGACGATAACTGAGATGTCTCGGTGGAGAAAAAAGGCATGGCGCGTGTGTGTGTAGAGATCGCCTGAATTATAGACGAAGCGCTCACCCTGGGCTTCGCCAATCATGAATGCCAGACCGCGCTCGGACCTTGAACCGTCCGCTAGCACGACCGGTTTAACCATTTCCGCGAGACTGCTTTCCGAAAGAAGGGATCCGCTCTTCAGGGCAAGGTGCCATTTACGAAGGTCGCCCAGCGTACTGACGATATCCCCTGAGCCAAATGACGCTGTGACGTGCCCGCGGCTTTCCACTCGGGCTATGTTAGCGCCAGATTGCACATAGCCTGCGGTGTAAGCATTCAGATCATCGTCGGAGAGGTTCCAAAGAAATTGGGTCTCACTCATGCCCGCTGGCGCGAGTATCTGTCGCCTAACATAGTCCTCACGGCTCTCGCCTGAAACACGCTCTACGATTAATGCGAGCAACGTCATTCCTGCATTGCTGTACTGGTACGCTGTACCCGGCTTAAACGCCAAATTTGCCTGCGCCAATTGGCTCAAGGAAATCTCGGCGTTGAACGGCGAGTGGGCGGTGTAGTCAGCCGTGTAAGTGCGGTTTCCTAGCCCACTGGTATGCGACAATAGATGTCGGACCGTTACAGCGTCTGC
>JBCBYJ010000226.1:0-3290 GCA_039815905.1 Pseudomonadota bacterium
CATCACTTGATCGTCTTTGACGATATAGTGATGCTGATTGATGAGTTCACCGGTCGAATGATGGAAGGCCGCCGTCTGTCGGAGGGCCTGCACCAAGCGATCGAAGCCAAAGAAAACGTCGACATCAAGCCTGAAAACCAAACGCTCGCATCGATCACGTTCCAAAACTATTTCCGTTTGTACGACAAGCTGGCGGGTATGACCGGAACGGCGATGACAGAAGCGTCCGAATTTGCCGACATTTACAGCCTCGCGACATTTGAATTGCCGACCAATAAGCCGATCCAGCGTATTGATGACGATGATGTCGTTTACCGGGTCGCTTCGGCAAAATATAAAGACATTGTTGAAGAAGTCCGCGAAGCACGCGCAAAGGGTCAACCGGTCTTGCTTGGCACCGCGTCGATCGAGAAATCAGAGATCGTTTCGACTTATCTGACCGCAGCAAAGATACCGCACAAAGTTCTGAACGCCCGCCACCACGCGCAAGAGGCAGAAATCGTTGCTGACGCTGGCGTGCCGGGTGCGATCACCGTCGCCACAAACATGGCGGGCCGCGGCACCGACATTCAACTTGGCGGCAATCTTGAGATGCGCGTCTCGAAAGCGGTCGAAGACTATGTCGAAAAGCATGGCAGTGAGCCATCCGAAGGCGAATTGCAGCTGATCACAGATCAAATCAACGCGGAAATTGAGGTCGCTAAGAAGCGGGCCCTCGAAGCCGGCGGACTATATGTTCTCGGCACCGAACGCCATGAGAGCCGCCGGATCGATAATCAGCTTAGAGGTCGAACCGGACGCCAAGGCGACCCTGGAAAATCGAAATTTTTCATTTCAGTCGAAGACGATTTGATGCGCGTATTTGCAGCAGAGCGCCTGAACTCGATCATGAAAGGTCTCGGCATTAAAGAAGACGAGGGGATCACTCACCCCTGGATGAATAAAGCGATTGAGACCTCGCAAAAGAAGATCGAACAACGCAATTTCGATATCCGCAAAAACGTCTTGAAATATGACGACGTGATCAATGACCAGCGCAAAGTGATTTTCGAACAGCGCATTGATTTCATGCATGCCGATAGCGTTCTCGAGGAAATCGAAGACATGCGCGATCAAGTCATCGACGGCATTGTTGCGCATCACATGCCCGAAAAAGCGCACGCTGAATTGTGGGATACAGACGGCCTGAAGGCGCGCTGCGCCGAATTACTAGGCCTGGATTTACCCGTCGCAGACTGGGCCGCTGAAGAAGGCGTCGCAAATGCCGAGATCGGGCAACGCGTGCGCGAGGCGGCCAAAACGGCTTATGATCAAAAAGCCAATCTTGCAGCGGAAGGTCAATTCCGCATGGTTGAGCGGCAAATTCTGCTGCAGGTCCTCGATGGGCGCTGGCGCCAGCATTTGCAACAGATCGACCAGCTCCGCTCGGTGATTCACTTGCGGTCTTATGGCCAACGCGATCCGCTGAATGAGTTTAAAGAAGAAGCCTTCAAACTGTTCTATGACATGCTGTCAGAAATGCGCCTCGAAGTGACGCGCTGGCTGATGAATGCGCAAGTGCAGCCGCCGCAGCCGCGACCGGTTCCATCGGCCCCGCAGCGCGCCTTTGAAACCCATTTGGACCCCGATACAGGCGAAAATGATCAAGCCGGCACGCCGCAAAACTTTGCCGAACAAGCACCGCATTCCATGGTCGCGCAAGCCGAGGAAAGCTGGGCCAACACGCCCCGCAATGCGCCTTGTCCGTGCGGCTCAGGCAAAAAATACAAGCATTGCCACGGCAAACTGCTGACCGCCGCGCCGGCGCAAAAAGTCTAAACCTCCGGCAAGGCAAGATCGGGCAGGAACGGCGTATCAGCGCCTTGGGCCAGCGCCGTCGAGACATATTCCCGCAAAGCCAGAGTCATCACCGTCGCATCCCCCTCTAAACGAGACGGGTCGATGAGCGGTCCGAATATCATTTTGAACGGGCTGCCTTTTTTGTTCAGCAACTCATAGAATAAAGTGATGTCGCGCAGCTCGCCATTGAGGTGCGATAGGAGATAATAAAGCCAAGAATTCCTCGCCTGCAGATTTAGCGGCTGTACCGGCGCTTTAAACTTACGTGCGAGGCTGACCACAGTCGGCATCCAATCTTGTTCGGTCAGCACGCCGTCAACCTTTTTGGCAAGTTTGCCGGACGGAAAGATCACGATACATTTCTCAGCCGCGAACGCCTCTTTGGCGAGGCGCAGAGTCTCTCTCGTTTTGGCCGGCGAGCGTTTTTCCATCACCCATTCGACCGGGATCAAGACGTCAGAAAACCCAGGATTCACCCGCAATGCATCGGCATTTGCAAAAAACACAATGTCCCGGCGCACCCGGCGCAGCGCATCCCAGACCGCAACGCCATCGGCGAGCCCGGTCGGATGATTGGCGGCGACCACCAGGCGCCCGGTTTTCGGCATACGCTCCATCGCCTCGAGGCTGAGATCGACCGACAATTCCGCGGTTAAATGATCAAAACTATCGCCGCCATTTAAGCGCTGCAAATAATCCGTGGTGCGACAGGCGCGGTCATAGCCAAGCAAGCTATACAAGAGCGGCCGCATCACCGGCCAAGACCAATGATCGACAAAACTTGGGCATCTTTCTTTTATCAAGCGATCAACAATATGATCGTCACTCGCCTCCAGCTCCGCCAAAAAAGCGGCATGCGTGCTAGCAGCTGGCAGCGTCTTGCTGGTCATAAAAGCCCGTCTCCATTGGGGTTAGAAGCCAATCGCATCACTCTATCATAGTTCGTGCCAGCTTGGCGACGGGCGGGGGCAGCGCGGCCAAATCTGTAGCATTGTCAACACTTTGGTCACTTTCGCTTTACCATCCCGTAATCCCATGATGGCAAAGTGAGAATCAGAAGAGGGCAAGGCGAGAAGCGCCGGGGTAACACTGGTAGAGTCATAAGGGTAAATTGATGAAAGTTCTTTGGGTCGAAGATCACGAACCGGTACGGGAATTGTTGCTAGTCGCGGCTGATAAAGCGGCGCGCGCGCGCGTTCCGGTGGATCTTGTCATGGCAACGACCCTGATGGAGGCGGAAAATCGCCTGCGTCTGGAACGCTTTGATCTCGTCATTTTAGACCTCACCCTCCCCGACAGTTTTGACGGCGACATGACGATTGCGCGCGTCGCCAATATGGGCAAACACCGCATCGCGGTCTGCTCGACACAGCCGGACCGCGATCAAGCAGTGGCGACAGCGATTAAATGCGGCGCCAATGTCGCGCCGGCGGCGATTTTCAAAGCCAAAC
>JBCBYJ010000227.1:0-3246 GCA_039815905.1 Pseudomonadota bacterium
GTGTTCGATCATGTTTTAGACTCCGCCGCGGGCTGGCGCACGACCAGCCGATGAATGCGTCGCACATCTGAGTCGAGAATCTCCAGATCGACGCCGGTTGGATGCGGCAAGACTTCGCCGCGCAGCGGGACGCGGCTCGCTAAGGCAAAGGCAACTCCGCCCAGCGTGTCCACATCATGATCCTCTAGATCGAGCTCTAAGCCGGTTTCGGCCGCAAAATCCTCGGTTTCCATCCGCGCGTCGACTTCCCAGGCCAACCGGCCACGGCGGACCAGCATGGCGACTTCTTCATCATGCTCGTCTTCGATTTCGCCGACGATTTCCTCGACCAAATCTTCGAGACTGACCAGGCCATCTGTGCCACCATATTCATCTACGACCAGCGCCAAATGCGTCCGCGAGGTTTGCATTTTGACCAACAGGTCTTGCAAAGGCATCGACGGCGGGACGAACAGAATGTCACGGCGCAAGCGCTCGAGCGGCTGGTCATCGTGATCGGCATCATCACCGTTCGCCCGGGCAATCTCAGTCACCACATCGCGAATGTGAACGACCCCAACGGGATCATCCAAGGTTTCGCGATAGACCGGCAACCGCGAATGCGCTTCGCTTGCATAGAGCTGGATCAAATCATCGAGACTGGTCGACAATTCGACGGCAATGATTTCGGCGCGCGGGATCATCACATCGACGACGCGCGCGTTTTGGAACTCGGCCACGCGCAAGCGCATCTCGGTTTGAGATGGCGCGAACGGTTCGGCTTCAATGGGTTCGTTGGCGGCGTCGCCATTCTTCTTAAACAGGCCGAACAAGCCTTTTCGTCCTTCAGACATTTCCCTCAATGATCCTGCCTCATGCGAATCGCACTCTAATCATATGGATCAGGCCAGCCCAGTGATGCAAGCGCAGCGATCTCTAAACGCTCCATTTCAGCGGCCTCTGTGTCATCTTTATGGTCATGACCCAAAAGGTGAAACAGGCCATGGATTAAAAGATGTGAAAGGTGTTGATCCAAATCGATGCAACGGGTCTGCGCATCGGATTGCGTGACGCCGAAACTGACGGCGATATCGCCCAAAAAGGGACGATCCATTTCGGTCGCCGGAAAGGATAATACATCGGTTGGCTTATCTTGTTTGCGCCAGTCGCGATTGAGGGTCTGAATCTCCTCATCGTCGGTCAAGAGCAGACTGACCTCACCCTGCGTCTGTTCTTGCGCGGCGCCGGCGTTTAAAGCGCGCGTGCAGACCATATCAAGATCTGGAATGGTGCGGGTCCAAGCGGCGGCTTTCACCTGCAAATCGAGCTCAATCATTGCGGCCCTGCTCAGCATCCTTGTCATAGGCTTGGATGATCCGGCTGACCAATGCGTGGCGGCGTACATCATTGGCAGAGAATGTGACGCGGCCGACCCCGCTGACCCCGCGCAAGATGCGCAGCGCATGCGCCAAGCCTGAGGGTTGATGTTTTGGCAAATCAACCTGTCCTGGATCTCCAGTCACCACCATGCGGCTATCGCGTCCGAGCCGGGTTAGCACCATTTTCATTTGCGCAATGGTCGCGTTTTGCGCCTCATCCATGATGACGAAGGCGTTTTTCAGCGTGCGCCCGCGCATAAAGGCCAGCGGGGCCACTTCGATCACTTTTTTTTCGCGCAATCGTCCGGCCTGATCGGCCCCTAATGTCTCATCCAGCGCGTCCCAGATCGGCCGCAGATAGGGTTCAACTTTCTCTTCCAGATCGCCCGGTAAGAAACCGAGATTTTCCCCCGCTTCGACCGCCGGGCGAGTGATGACCAGCCGCGCCGCGGATTTATTGCGCAGCGCCGCCGCCCCAGCGGCCACGGCCAAAAACGTCTTGCCCGTACCGGCCGGACCGACGCCGAAAATGAGATCATTCTTGGTGCCGGTCAGCAAGTCGAGATATTTGGCCTGCGTATTGGTTTGCGGCTTGATCGGGACTTTCAGGCCGGTCAGCGTTTGATAGGTCTGGCTCGGGGTGCGGGCTTGCTCCAACGCGCCCTCTAGCGCGGGTAACCCAGCATGCTCGTTTTGGGCGAGCATCACTTCAAACTCGCTCAGCGCCAATTCTGCGGTCGCCACAGCTTCAGAAGAGCCACTTAAGCGAATGCTGCCGCCTTGGCTCTCGGCTTTCAGATCGCCATCTGCAAGCTCATGCTCCAGATACACCAGATTGGTATGATTGGGGCCGCAAATGACCGGGAGCAGGGACGTGTCTTTAGGAGTCCAAAGCTGATTCAAGCGGCGACCTCTTTGGCGGTTTTCGCCAGCTCGCCGGACAATGAATTGAGCGTCGCGCCAAGAACTTTGACGTCAATGATTTGGCCCGCCAGAGCCTCACGGCCATCAAAATGGATCGCTTGCAGCCATGGCGAGCGACCATGCATCTGTCCGTCTTTGCGGCCTTTGCCAGTGACGAGGACCGGAATGGTCTCGCCAATCTTAGAGGCGTTGAACGCGGTTTGCTGTTCGCGCAACAGCTTTTGAAGCGCTTGTAGGCGCTCGTTTTTGACCGGCTCTGGCACTTGCCCGAACATTTCGGCGGCAGGGGTTCCAGGGCGTTCGGAATATTTGAACGAATAAGCGATGGCGTAATTCACCTCGCGCACGAGATCCATTGTGTCCTCAAAATCCTGATCGCTCTCGCCCGGAAAGCCGACAATGAAATCGGAGGCGAGCGCCATGTCCGGGCGGGCCTCTTTCATCCGGCGCATAATATCAAGATAGTGTTCGCGCGTATGGCCGCGATTCATCGCTTTGAGAATATTGTTCGAGCCCGATTGGACGGGCAAATGTAGGAAAGGCATGAGCTGCGGCGTGTCGGCATGCGCGGCGATCAGATCCTCGTCCATATCGCGCGGATGGCTGGTCGTGTAGCGGATGCGGTCAAACCCGCCAATCTTGGAGAGGTGACGGATCAGCCGGGCGAGGCCCCATTCGCTGTCACCCTCAAGGCTGGGCCCGGCGCCATGATAGGCATTCACGTTCTGGCCAAGCAGATTGACCTCGCGCACGCCCTGGGCAGCGAGCGAGCGGGCCTCGAGCACGATATCGTCGACCGGGCGCGAGAGCTCTGCCCCGCGCGTGTAGGGCACCACACAGAAGGTGCAGAATTTATCGCAGCCCTCTTGCACCGACAGGAAGGCGGTGGGGCCATCGGCCTGGCGCGCCTTGGGCAGGGCGTCGAATTTTTCCAGCGTTTCAAAATCGGTTTCCAGCCGGTCCC
>JBCBYJ010000228.1:0-3219 GCA_039815905.1 Pseudomonadota bacterium
CCATCGCCCATCAGCGCGGCGACACGTTGCTGGTCCGGGACCCACCTTGGCAAAGTGAAGCGCGCTCCGGACTGCACGAGCCGCACGCCATGCAAGTCAATGCACCGATCTTCGCAGCTTTGACTTTGGCCCTGATCGGGATTGGCGCTTGGCTGTGGTCCGCGTTTAATATGCGCGCCTATTTGCAGCGCCGCCGCCCGGGCGATCCTGGCCGCGTGATCGAGCTGTTCTCGGACACCCGTCATCAAGCCGATAAAGTCCAAAACGCCATACGACGCGCCGCCAAAGCCTTGCTGCAACGCCAACCCGGGCACCAGCGGCTCGACATCAAAGCCTCTGTCAAAGCGACGGCAAAAGCCCGCGGCCTGTTCACCCCGGTTGAGAAACGCGACACGCGCATGCCGGAATATTTGTTCCTGATCGACGCCCGCTCGCGCGCCGATCATGAGACCCAGCGCACGCTCGATTATCTTGATCGCTTGCGCAAAGAGCATGTGCCGATCACGCACTATTTTTACGAGCGCGCCCCCGACCGCGTCCGCGCGAGCATGGGTGCGCCGGCGCAATCGCTAGAACTCATCGCCTCGGAGCATTCGGGTAAACGCCTCGTCCTCGTCGGCGATGCCGCCTCTATGTTTGCGTCAAACCGATCTGGCTCCGGCGCTTGGAAAAAGACTCTCGAATCGTGGCAATCAAAATCCTTCGTCACCACGGTTCCCGTCGCAGAATGGGGGCTCGAAGAGGCCAAGTTCACCCAAGAAACGGGCTTGGTCGCAAACGTTCTATCGGCCGAGGGCTTAGAGGCTCTGCCAACCGCTTTGTTCGCCGAACGCATGGTCGGTCAAGCCCCGACGCAACCTCCGGGTATGCTCGACGTGCCACCGCTTCCCAGCCTGCTCCGCCGGGACCCGGAGCGATGGATTCTCGATGCCTCAGTGGACCCGGACGAATGGCTGGACCTGCAAACCGCTTTGGTCGGTTATTTAAGCGTCCCAGGTTGGCGCTGGCTATGTGCTTGCGCGGTCTATCCGGTGATCGAATGGGACCTCACCGTGGCGCTCGGTCAAGTCTTGAAAGGCGCGACCGGCGACCCGCTCTATTCAGAATCGCTCGCTGCGCGTCTGTCTGAGCTGCCCTGGATGCGAGCGGGCGAAATGCCTGACTGGCTACGCGCGCGGCTGATTGGAGAGATTGACGCGATTGATCGCGAAGCGGTGCGCGGCCTGATCGCCATGATTTTGGACGCCGTCGCCAGCGAGCGCAAAACGGGCGGCGACGCGATCAGTCTGAAATTTGGCTATCTGCAAGGCCGGGAGCCCGACTCCGATGAACGGTTTGTGGATTTTGTGACCCGAGCGCCAGAAAGCATGGACGAGAACGCTCTGGAGGCCACACGCAAACTGCGCCAATTGTTGCGACTCGACCTGTTCTCTCGCTTGGTCGACCCAGGCGCGCTTGGTTGGCTGCTAATCGGGGTCAGCGCCGCGTTTATCGCTTGGCTAATCGCACCGCGTTATGTCGGTGCGCCGCTGCATACCGGCGCCTGGGCACCGCTCTTTGCTATGCTGGTGGGACCCGTGCTCGCGTGGTTGATCTGGCGCTGGAGCAAGCGTTTCTGGACCGCCAGATCCAAAAGCCAAGACGCGGCACGCGAGGTGATCTCCGACGCACCGCGCGCCGTTACCGATTGGATCATCTCGCTATCCGGATGGGCCGACCGCCTGGCCCAGCGCAACCAAAATGCCCCCCCGCCCGCATATGACGGCCTCGTCCGTTTGATGCGCCGACGGGTTGAGGTCTGGGCGATGGTCCCGATGGTCCTGATCGGCGGCGCCGGCATTTATTTTGGCGTGATCCTGCTCGGTTTCATTTGGAATGCGATCTATGGATGGAATACCGGCTGGATGACCGCCCTGCGGACTTGGTGGCTTGGCGAGATCGGGCTGACGCTGCTCATGGCGGTTGTCCTATATCTTGCTGGGCGCTTGGTCTGGTGGGGACTGAAATGGCAGTATCTAAAAGCGGTTCAGCTCACCGATTTCGCCGCCTTGCAGCGCCAAGATCTGGCTGTCCAGCGGGCCGGACGCTTGTCCCGCGCAGGCTTCATGATTGGTGCCATATTGGTCGTCAGTTTCATCATGGTCTTGCTGAACCTTGTCCTAAGCCAGGTGCCACTGGATGCCATGCTCTCCAACGCGCTTTTGTTTGGGAGCGCGCTCACGCTCATGCTGGCCATCCCCGCCTGGCATGCTTGGACGCTTCGGCGCTTCGCGCGCGCTTTAGAACGGGCCGAACGCCCCATCCCGCACCGTCAGGCTGAGATGAAGCAGGCGAAGACGAAGGTCGCCGCATGACTTGGCTGCGCGACATCTGGGCCCGATCGGGCAAACAACTGCGGCGGCTTGCCGGTCTCTTAGCGGCGGCTTTAGTGATCGGTTTTGGGGTCGAGTGGATCGCCACGTCTAACGCCCGCATGATCGCTGTGCAGCCCATGGCTATTAATGATATCGCGCTGTCGCCGGACGGCGAAATTCTGGCAATTGCCTACGCAAATGGCCGCGTTGAGTTACGACGCACAGGCCATAATCGCAGGCTTATTCGCGCGTTTCGCTCAAGCAATGCGGCAGTTATGAATCTGCATCTGGACGACGCGACGGAAGCCGGCTTGCGGCTAACCATGGCGCGGGCGGATGGCCGACTGGTCGTCGAAACTGCGCAGGATGGCCAAGCCTTAAGCGATGACTTGACGTTCCAACGCTCGCTACTAACCCCGCAATTTAAAGTCGCGGATGACGGCACGATCTGGGCACACGGCGTGTTTGAAGGCGGCCCGTGGATTGGCCGTTTGGCCCCCGGCGGGACCTATGCTCAACCGATCATCATTGGCAGCGCCGGCAGCGCTAAGATGACGCTTCATAGCGCAACGTCCACGAGCGCGCACATGTTGTCGGAAGATCTGCACACGATCTGGAGCGTGTCGGGGTCGAATGCGAGCAATGGGGTCATCTCAATTGATCAGCGCGTGCCTCTTGGTGAGGGCTATATCACCCTGCAGGACGGCCATGTCCTAACGGCGATGAATAGTGCTTGGCGAACCGCAAAAGAAAACTTCATCGAAGAGGAGCGCGGACTGGCGGGGATGTATGGCGGCGGGATGCAAGGCGCGCAAACCGCAAACGGGGAACAATTTAGCCCCAATGCCTTGACCGCGGCGCATAC
>JBCBYJ010000229.1:0-3158 GCA_039815905.1 Pseudomonadota bacterium
TGCTCCAGTCCGAACTCGTCTGACAAGCCATCATCCGTGGTGCGCAGCAGTTTAATGTAAGGCGCGGCCATGTCTTGCATGGTGCGATGAATGGTCATTTTCTCTTGCGGCGTGAGGTCATGATCATCCAGGCCGTCCGGGCCATATTTAACCTCAAGCACGAGGTCTTTAATGTCATCATAGCTCTCTTCAAAATCGAACAAAGCATCCTGCAAGTCCGTGCGGGCGCGCTCCAAGCCGCGGGCGGCATCGGAAAAGCCCGGGAAGGGCGAGTCGAGGCGGCGACCTTCAAAGGCGGCAAAGGCGGCAATGGCGAGGCCGAGCGCGAACAAGACCATCGCATCCAGAGAGTGCAGCGCAAACGGGCGGCACATCGCATTGGTCGCCGCGCTGCCCAGGGTTTCTCCCAGGGGCGAGCTCAAAATCTTCTCGCATACGGCCGGATCGACAATAAAATGCGGCAAGACCGTGGTGGGCAGATCTTTCGGCAATTCTTGTCCGAGCGCCTGCATATCCAAAATGTTTCGATAATGGGCGGCCGAGAGATTGACCAAGAAGACCAGCGATAAGCCGACCACAATGGCGACCAATCCCATAATCACATAGAGATTGCGCCGACTAAAAATGTTCTCAATGTCAAACGGCATCGAAATGTGGCGCATGCCCCAATAGCCGACAATAAAGAAGGCGGTCGCGACATTGGCGAGCGACACCGCAGCGGCCTGAAAGATCCCGCCAGCCAGGCCAAACTCGCTCTCTTTGGCAAAGAAATAGGCGTTCGCGGCGCTTTCAAAAATGATCATCAGCGCGATGATCGACATTTGCAGCATCGGCACTTTGGGGTGGCTGGAAATATAATGAACGCCGCGTCCGGTCGTCTGTCCGAGCTTGAGTTTCGGATGACGCTCATTGGCATCCTTGTCTGAGTCTAAAGATTGTTGCTCTGTCTCAGGTTTCGGGGGCTCAGCTTTCTTGCGTTTCGATGGCAGGTGATAATCGCCGCCAAGCTGGCGAAACCGATAAAAGCTCAAGGCGGCGCGCGTCGTGTAATCGGCTTGCAGCACCACTTGATTGAACGCGTCACTCGGCCGGCGGGTGAGATCGACAATGTCTTTCTGCGTCAGCCCGCCGTCTGCACCGGTATTTTGCGCACCCGTCATTTGATCTGTCATCCGCCATCCTCCCGAAGGAACCCATATTCCATCTTTACCTTTTAGTAAGGAGTTGTGGCAGGAATTTAATCAAATAAGACGGTTTGGTGGCCGCAGCGATCAGACAGCGTTCAGGCTCGCCACAGCGTGTATCGACCTGTAAAGACGATAGAATGAGCCTAACCGCAGATCAAATCGACCGCTATAAGCGCCACATTCTGCTCAAAGAGATTGGCGGACCCGGCGTCCAGAAGCTGCGCGCGGCGCAAGTCTCGATCATCGGCGCGGGCGCTCTGGGCGGGCCGTGCGCCCTGTATTTGGCCGCGGCGGGCATTGGCGCGATTGAGCTTTGGGATGATGATATTGTCGATCGCTCCAATTTGCAGCGCCAGATCCAGTTTACCGATGCGGAGATCGGCGCGGTCAAGACGGAGCGTTTGGCGGCGCGGCTGACAGCCTTGAATCCGGACACAGCGATCGAGGCGCGCCGCGAACGGTTTACCGCTCAAAGCGCCCCGGCTGGCGAGATCTTAATCGATGCGACCGATAATTTCGAAACCCGCTTCAGGCTCAATGCGCTTGCCCATCATAGCGGGCGGTATCTCGTGTCCGGCGCGGCCAGTCGCTGGATCGGCCAGATCGGCGTGTTTGCGTCGGGCAAACAGGCCGGCGCACCGTGTTATCAGTGTTTTGTTCCGCAAGCCCCGCCTGAGGCTGAGGCGTGCGATGAGGTTGGGGTGGTCGGCGCGGTGACCGGGATGATCGGCACACAAATGGCCTTAGAGACGATAAAACTTATTGTCGGCGCCGGGACTCCGCTGATTGGTCGGTTAACCATTGTCGATGGGCTTGGTGGGGAATCGCGGACGCTGAAACTCCGTCCGAACCCGGATTGTTCTGTCTGCGGAAGCTGAATCTTTCCTTTGACAGTCCACTTGTTTGACGGTTTTACGACACTGGGACAAGTGGAGTAATCGGATGTTACGCAGAACGCTCGCCGTAATCCTCACCATTGTTGCGGTTTTAGCGGCAGGCTGGCTCGCGCTTCGGCGCGCCGACATTCCTTATGATACGCTCGAGACGATTTACGCGGTCCGCGACACGCAATTCATAACGCTGAATAATGGGCTGAAAATTCATTATACAGATACCGGCCCGCATGACCGATCTGCGATTGTTTTGGTGCATGGATTCTCGGCCTCGTTGCATACATGGGAGGCCTGGAAAACCGATCTGGAGCAGGATTATCGTGTCATCACATTGGATCTGCCCGGCCACGGTCTGTCGCGCGCCGAAGACCCAGAGCAGGCGACGATTGAGCGGTTTACGCAAGTCGTTCATGACGTCACCGAAGACCTTGGCGTCGATCGGTTCACCCTGGCAGGCAATTCGATGGGCGGGAATACCGCCTGGTCATTTGCGTTGGCGTATCCTGAAAAGCTGGACGGGCTGATCTTGGTCAACGCGTCTGGCTGGCCAGAAACCGACGCGGAGTCGGACAGCGACCCATTCATTTTCCGATTGCTGGCCAACCCTCTGGCCCGCACGGTGATGAAAGACTTGGACATGACTTCGCTGACTCGGTCGGGCTTAGAAGACTCCTATACCGACCCGAGCTTCGTGACCGATGAACTGGTGGAGCGCTATGTCGCGCTGTCACGGGCGCCGGGTCATCGCGCAACGCTGCTCGCCATTGTCGCTGGCAAGCGGGTTGAGGCTACGGCCGAAACCATGGCGCAAATCAATATGCCGACGCTGGTCATGTGGGGGCGCGACGACAATCTCATTCCGGTGTCTAGCGCCACGAAGTTTGCCGAGACGATCCCCGGCGCCAACCTGATCATTTATGACAATGTCGGGCACTTGCCTCAAGAAGAAGTCGCGGCGCAATCGGTTGAAGATGTCCGCGCCTTTATGCTCGAAGTCGAGTTTCAAACGCTCGAAGAAGAAACGATCCTCCCGGCCGGTGATCCGCGCATGGGGCAGACCGAAGAGGCCGCGTCAGGC
>JBCBYJ010000022.1:0-13874 GCA_039815905.1 Pseudomonadota bacterium
GCTTGGATTCAAATGGGCACACAGATGATTCTTATGTGTCCACAAGGATGCATTCGGAAAACCAATCCAGAACAAACCAAAAATTTATCGGAACGCTCTGTGTCACTTTTGTGTTAACACTTATAAAACTATTTGTTTACAATCGATTAACCGCTCGAAAAAAGTCATCCAAAATTTCACATAATCCTGATCTTTTTCCACCAAGGCCCCGCTTTTGAAGGCTTGATCGCAGCGCTTCGTGTTGAAAATACACCCCTTCTCAGCTTTTGCCTATTAAAGCGGCACCGTTATGCAACTTCGCGTCGTCATCCTTGCTCTTGGCCTCATGACCGCTCTGCTCGGCGCAGCGATGATTCCGTGTCTTTTGCTCGATATTGCCGATGCCCGCGCCGAATGGCCGGTCTTTGCCGCAAGCTCGACCATGTTGCTGCTCTTTGGGGGCGGACTGGTCGTTTTGTCCGGCGGCCGCACGGAACGCACCGGCGCGCGCGAAGCGTTCCTGTTGACGGTCTTAGTTTGGGTCGTGCTCCCAGCGATGGCGGCGATCCCGTTCATGGGGATCGGCATGAGCTTTACCGATGCCATGTTTGAGAGCATTTCCGGGCTGACGACCACGGGCTCCACGGTGATGACCGAATTGGATCAAAAGCCACGCGGCGTGCTGCTATGGCGGGCCATCTTGCAATGGTTTGGCGGCATTGGAATTATCGTTACCGCAATCGCGATCTTGCCGATGTTGCGCGTTGGCGGGATGCAATTGTTCCAATTGGAAAGCTCCGACGTGGCTGGCAAATTCATGCCGCGCATTGGCGAGATTTCAGCCCAAATCGGCATGATCTATCTGTTCATCTCTGTCTGTTGTGCGCTCGCTTACATGCTCAGCGGAATGAGCGCCTTTCACGCCATTGCACATGCGATGACGACCGTGGCGGCGGGCGGTTATTCAACCTATGACGCCTCGTTTGGGGCGTTTTATGAAACCGCTGCGGTGCCGACCGCGATCTTTTTCATGATCATTGCGGGTCTGCCTTTTAGTCTGCTGGCATTGGCGTTGATCCAAGGCAAAGTGAAACCGCTGCTGTCGGATCCACAGCTGCGTTTGTTTTTAAGTCTCATCGCCGGGATCACGCTCTTAGTCTTCTTCCTGCGGGTGATGGCAGACCAGGATTATGTCATCATCTCGCCGATCAATGGCTTCATCGAAACCTTGTTCAATGTCGTCTCAGTGATGACCGGGACCGGTTATGCGACGACGCCTTATGATGGCTGGGGCGAACCGATTGTGATGATCTTCTTGATCACGATCTTTCTCGGTGGCTGCGCCGGGTCGGCGGCCTGCGGGATAAAGATGTTCAGGCTGGAGATTAGCTTCCGTGCAGTGATGGCGCACGCTCAGCAAATGGTCAGCCCGAACCGCGTCGTGCGCATTCGCTATGGCGGCAAAGTGATCGACAATGATACGCTGCAATCGGTGATGGTCTTCGTCTTCCTTTATATGGCGACCTTCATGGTCGCCGCGATCTTGCTCAGCTTGACCGGTGAAGACCCGCTCACGGCGATTTCGGGCGCGGCGACGAGCGTGTCCAATGTCGGCCCGGGCCTGGGCGCTGAAATCGGCCCAGCCGGGACATTTCAGGGCCTCACGGATCGCGGCAAATGGATCTGCGCCATCGCCATGCTGCTGGGCCGTTTAGAGTTCACAGCGGTGTTCGTTTTGATGACCCGGCGCTTCTGGCGCGGATAATTTAGAATCTCTCATTGCTCGCGCCGCCTAAATCCGGCAAAAGCAGGCCATGGCCGATACGATACACACCCCGACCGAAGATTTGCAGGCGACGTTGCTGGATATGGGCGTGCGCGCCCGCGCAGCGTCTGCTGACCTCTCTAAAGCTGGCATTGCGGGCCGCACCCAAGCGATCCTGGCAATGGCGGACGCCTTGGCGGCGGCGCAAAGCGACATCCTCGCCGCCAATGCTGAAGATCTTGCGGGCGGCAAAGCCAAAGGTCTGACCGATGCGATGATGGATCGCTTGGCACTCACGCCCGAGCGCGTTCAAGGCGTCGCTGACGCCTTGCGCAAAGTCGCAGATCTGCCCGACCCGGTCGGCAGCGAGATTGCCCGCTGGACGGTTCCATCCGGGCTCGACATTGCCCGCGTGCGCACCCCGCTTGGCGTGATCGGGATTATCTATGAGGCGCGTCCGAATGTGACCGCAGATGCGGCGGCTTTGTGTGTGCGATCCGGCAATGCGGCGATCTTGCGAGCCGGCAGTGAAAGTCTGCAATCCTCGATCGCGATCGCTGATGCTTTGCGCACAGGGTTACGGTCCGTCGGTCTGCCAGAGGACGCGGTGCAGCTGGTCCAAACCAAAGACCGCGCCGCTGTCGGATACATGCTATCCGGCCTGCAGGGCAATGTTGATGTGATTGTCCCGCGCGGCGGTAAAGGTCTTGTCGCGCGCGTTCAAGACGAAGCCCGCGTGCCAGTGATCGGGCACTTGGAAGGGCTGTGCCATACTTATATTGATGCCGCTGCCGACCCACAAAAAGCCGTGGACATCATCGTCAATGCGAAAATGCGCCGAACCGGAATTTGCGGCGCTGCTGAAACGCTGCTGGTCGATCAGGCCGTGGCAAGCGATCTCTTGCCGGTCATTGCCACAGCGCTCAGCGATGCTGGTTGTGAGATGCGCGGCGACGCTTCGGCGCGCGCGCTGGTGCCGAGCATGGCGGCCGCTACAGAAGAAGATTGGAGCACCGAATATCTCGCTCCGATCCTGGCTGTGCGCGTGGTCGATGGCGTGCAAGGCGCGATCGACCATATCAATCACTATGGCACCAGCCATACCGAATGCATTGTCACTGAAAACGCTGCAACGGCGGAGCGATTCCTGGCTGAGGTCGATGCTGGCATCGTCATGCAAAATGCCTCGACCCAGTTTGCCGATGGCGGCGAGTTTGGCATGGGCGCAGAGATTGGCATCGCGACCGGGCGCATTCACGCGCGCGGACCAGTGGGCGCCGAGCAATTGACCATTTTCAAATATGTCGTGCGCGGCACCGGACAGACCCGTCCCTAACCCGCCCTCTTATCAGCAATCGGCCTGGCCATGACCTCTATTGCAGCTTTATTGCCGCCAGCCAGTTCGCGTGCACGGATCGGATTATTTGGCGGCAGTTTCGATCCACCGCATAGCGGCCACTTGCATGTCGCTGAGACGGCAAAGAAGCGGCTGCAGCTCGATCAAGTTTGGTGGTTTCCGACCCCAGGCAATCCGCTCAAAGAAGCGCCCAGCGATTATGCCGCGCGGTTTGAAGCGGTACAGCATCTCACCCGCCACAATCGCACCTTTCGGGTCAGCGATGTCGAGCACCGCGCACAGCTGCGGTATACGATGGACCTGGTGACCGTGCTCAAGCGCCGCTGCCCAAAGGCAAAATTGGCCTGGATCATGGGCGGCGACAGTTTGATGACTTTTCACTATTGGAAAGACTGGCGGGCATTGGCCAAGACTTTGCCCGTCGCGGTGATTGCGCGTCCGGGATTTGAACAGGCCGCTCGGGTCAGTCCGTTTGCCAAAGCCTTTGCGCGTCAAAGACTGCCAAGCCAGGGCGCCTCAATCCTCGTCGAACAGACTGCGCCGGCTTGGGTCTATGTGCCGGCGCCGCTCAATCCTGTTTCGTCGACGGCGCTGCGAAACGCTTAAACCAATGTCCGAGCTTCACATCTTCACCACGGGCGGCACGATTGATAAAATCTATTTCGACGCCTTGTCAGAGTTCCAAGTTGGCGAGTCACCGCTCGACGCGATTTTGCGTGAGGCCAATGTCGCGCGGCCCTATGAGCTGACCTCTTTGATGAAGAAAGACAGTCTCGAACTGACCGATGCGGACCGCGATACGATCTATACGGCCGTCGCGAACAGCCCCGCGCGTCACATCCTGATTACGCATGGCACAGACACCATGGCGCGCACCGCTGAGCGCCTGAAAGAGATTTCGGACAAAACCATCATTCTGACTGGCGCGATGCAGCCAGCCCGGCTGCGCTCAACCGATGCGATCTTCAATGTCGGCTTTGCACTCGCTGCCGCGCAGCTGCATGTGCCAGGTGTCTATATCGCCATGAATGGACACGTGTTTGAGGCCGGACACGTGCGCAAAGACCGCGCCGCGGGTCGATTTGTCAGCGATCAAGACTGATTTGCCTGCATCATGGCGAAAACTGTTGCCAATAGTCTCTAGGCCGCGCTCGCGACGCGTGTTATCCTAACGGTCTCAATAACCTTATGGAGCTAGACCCTGTCCGCAGTCAAAACTGAGACGAATTCGGCCCGCGCGGCGACGATTGATGATATTCGCGCGTTCTCAGACACGATCATCGCCTCGCTTGAGGATGATAAAGCCGAAGACCTCACCGTTATCGATCTAACGGAAAAATCTTCCCTCGCAGACATTATGATTATCGCTTCGGGCCGCTCGGCCCGTCATGTGAGCGCGATTGCGGATCATTTGGCGCAGAATGTGAAGGATAAGACGGGTCAGACGCCCAAACTCGAAGGCCTGCCCAACGCGGACTGGGTTCTGATCGATCTCGGCGACGTGATTGTTCACTTGTTCCGTCCTGAAGTACGCGCGTTCTATAATCTGGAAAAGATCTGGGCTGGCGATAGCGGCCACCGTCCTGACGACGTTTAAGCCTGAATGCACATCACGCTCATCAGCGTTGGCAAACTCAAAAAAGGTCCTGAGAAAGATCTGATCGACGATTATGTCGATCGCTTCAATCGATCTGGGCCAAGCATTGGATTGCGTTCGCTCTCATTGGTGGATGTCGCGAGCGGCGGCGGACTCGAGGCAGAAGGCGAGCGGCTCTTGCACGCTCTCCCAACGGGCAGCTTGGTCCGGCGCTTGGACGAGCATGGCCCGGCCTGGCCCTCCGTTAAGCTCGCCGATCATCTCGCCCGAAGCCGCGATGAGGGCACAGATCGATACAGCTTCCTCATCGGCGGCGCCGAAGGGTATAGCGCGGCGGTGCGCACGACCTGCCCGGAGACGCTCGCCTTTGGACCGCAAACCTGGCCGCATCGTTTGGTCAAAGTGATGCTAACAGAGCAACTTTATCGCGCCGTTAGTCTGCTCGCCGGATTGCCGTATCACAAAGCCTGACTTCTATTTCGGCGCCATCCCGAAGCGCTTCCAGAAAAACCCATCAACGAACCGTTTCGGCAACAGCATGGGCAGGGTGAAATTCGTCAATTTATCCGGCACAGGGGCGTATCGCGCTTTCGGCTTGTGCACGGTCAGCGCCGTTTCGATCACCGCTGCGATGGCTTCGGGCGGCAAGCCCGTTCGGCCCCCCTCTAACATGGTCTCACTGAACTTTTCGATCGGTTTCGCCCATGGTGAATTGGAATAGGGATTGGCGCTATTGTCCCGCTCGGCCTTATCCCAGATTGGCGTTCTGACCGCGCCTGGCCCGACTGCAATCGCGTCAATCCCGAAGATGACCAACTCGCGCCTCAGACTGTCTGTGATGCTCTCAACGGCATGTTTGGTGGCCGTGTACGCGCCCAAGAAGGGTGAGGCCAGCTTGCCGCCGACGCTGGTAATATTGATGATCCGTCCGGGTTTGCCAGCCAGGCTTTCATCCATGCCGAGCAGCGGCGCAAAGGCTTGGCTCGCGCGCAACAGCCCGAATACATTGACATCAAAATGCGACTTAAACTGATCGAGCGGCTGCAAAGCCAATGGCCCCATATTGGCAATCCCGGCATTATTGACGAGCCCCGCGAGCTTCTGCCCGCCAAGCGCTGCGCGCACGGTTTCGACCGCCGCATCGACTTGTTCCGGTTGCGTCACATCCAAAACAATCGGGATGATCCGGTCATCGGCTTTGATCAAAGCTTTGCCGTCCGCGGGTTTTCGAATTCCGGCAAAGACCTGCCAGCCTTTGTCCGCCAGATGTTCGGCGGCGGCGCGGCCAATGCCGGTCGATGCGCCTGTGATAATGACAGTCTTCATAAAGCGTGATCCCACAATGCTTATTTTATATACGCAACAATATAAGAAACAGTTTAGTCTTTATCTGCACCGCCATCAATGACGCGCAATCGAGGGCGGGCCTTTGCGCTGGCTTTTGCTGAGATGGAAGGCGCGGCTGCTTGTTTCAGGGCGCGCACCGAGACCAATTGGGGCGTCGCTATCGGCGGCGCTTGCACTGGCCGCGGCGCTGACTCAGGTGGGTCAAGCTCCAAATCATCGTCAATCTGGCGCACGCGCGGCGTCGACTTACGCGCCAAGGTGCCCTTTTGCTTGAAGCTGGACTTGCCTTTGCCACGCGCTTTTTTGTCAATCTCGCGCAATTTAACCTGCTGCAGCGCCGAGAGCGCCTCGTCTGAGCCACCTTTGTCGAGATCATGAAATGCCGACCCGTATGTCTCTATCCGCGCCTCAACCTCTTCGAGGAATTGCGTTTCCCAATCCGAGAGCGGTGGCCCCAAGCCTTGTTCGGCGAGCGCAGCGGCTTTGCGCAGCTTGCGCAGCGCTTTGCGTTTCTTTCGCTCGTCAATATCGCGGGCCATCGCTCACGTTTAGGGTGATCCGGGGTCGCCCGGCAAGCGTTGACGCGGTTGGTTTGGGTCTACAATTCGCCCAGGGCGTCGAGATAGACCTCTAAAATCGCTTCTTGCTCTTGGCGTTCTTGACGATCTTGCTTGCGCATTTTGATCACGGTGCGCAACGCTTTGGTGTCATAGCCGAGCGCTTTGGCTTCGCCATAGACCTCTTTAATCTGCTCCGCGACTTCCTTTTTTTCTTCTTCCAGCCGCTCAATCCGCTCCACAGTCAGGCGCAGCTTATCGCGGGCGGTTTCGGTCAGGGAATCGTTCATCGGCTCAGTCATGGCGTCTCTCATATTGGGCGATTTGAATTTCGAACTTGGCTCCCTAATCACAAAACCCAAGGAAAGCGAGAGGCCAATCTGACAGGAAATTGAAACATCTGTGAGTGGACGCGCCCGGCTCGGCCCCTATTTTAGACGAATGATGAAACCAAACCTCCGATCGATCCCGCGGCGCAGCTTCCTCGCCGCCGCACCCGCCGCCTTCATCGCCGCCTGTTCTGGCGCTGGAAAATCCGGATTGGCCTTTGCTGAGCCGAGCGCGGATGCGTTCACAGACAGCGAATGGCGCCAGCTCAGCGAAGCGGACTGGAAAGCCCGGCTCGATCCGCTGGCGTTTCGCGTTTTGCGTCAAGACGCGACCGAGCGAGCCTTCACCTCACCCCTGAATGAAGAAAAGCGCGCAGGGGTATTCCATTGCGCTGGCTGCGATCTCGCTATTTTTGATAGCGACACCAAATATGATAGCGGCACCGGCTGGCCGAGCTTTTGGGATTATCGCGAAGGCACTCTCGGCTTTAAGGAAGACAATAAGCTGTGGATGACGCGCACGGAATATCACTGTGCTCGCTGCGGTGGCCATCATGGCCATGTCTTCAAAGATGGCCCAGCGCCAACCGGCTTGCGGTATTGCAATAATGGGGTCGCGCTGACGTTTCGCCCGGCCTGATCGGGCAAGGCGGCTCAATCCGGCTTGGTCTCGCCAAACAAATCCATCTGATTGGGATCAGCATAGCGTTTGCGCCGGGCCTTTTTGGTGCGGCCCGACCGAAAATAGAGATCGTCCGTATGATCTTGATTTGACGCTGGCGGCTCGGCGATTTTTTTCGGCTTGGATTTCGGCTTTTTCGGTTTTTTGCTGAGCTTCCAATAGGTCACGGCCAGCACGGTATTGCCGGACCCGTCTTCATAGTTTTGCACAAAGCCTTGGCCCGGACTGACGGCGGCTTGCTCGAGGATTTTCGGCAATTCCTTGAGGCTCGGCGTCAGCCATTCGGTTTCAAGCGCTTCGATCGCTACCTCGCCCGCCAGATCCTCGGCTTCATAACGCGTGCGCGCGGCCTCTTGCGCATTTTTTAGCGCGTCGCGGGCCGTCTTACCGAGAGGATAGGCATGGCTCATAACAGCGCAGCTAGGCGGGCAAAGCGGGAGAGTCCAGAGGTCATATCAGACCAGCACAGGCTGACACAGGCGCGCCGCCGCAAGCCGGGCAAAGCGCAGCGTTACGGCCTTGCGCCGCGCCGCCACCAATTTCTCACAGTCCGGTTCTCGTAAGATCGCCCCGCCAAACGCATCGGCGACGATTAAGCCGGTCTCGTCTGGGATCAAATCCTGCGGGAAATCATGGCCGACTGCGAAGTAAAACCGATCGCAAAACGGGCGATATTCCGGCCATTTCTGATCGCTGCGAAAGTCGGCAATTGAGGACTTAATTTCAACAATCGTGATCTCGCCGCCAGGTCCGATCGCGGCGACGTCGGCGCGCCGCCCATTGGCCAGCGTCATCTCGGTCACGCCGGCAAACCCATGCGCCGATAAGAGCCGCAACACGCCCCGCGAAATCTCAGCCGCGCCGGGGCTGAACGCCGTCTCAGGGGTCATATTATCCATATCTGCCTCCCGCCATGTTCTCAACATGTTCTAGAATACGGGTCCGCAGCTTTTGGTCAAATGAAAACCTTCTGGCGCGGTGGGCACTGCCGCGCCACGCGACGCAACGCGCGAGCAGACGCATCAGACGAGGACCGGGGAGATGTCGGAGGCATGATTGGGCTAAAGCTCAATCATCGCATTAATTCTGTCCCGCCACATTTCTGCAAATTCCTTGTAATCGACGTGGCCATCTCCAATAAAATCAATGCGCGTCCGGTCTGGTAGTCTCATGACTCCACTCCAAAACCGTGTTGACTCTGTGTCTTGCCGTAAGAAACAGGGTTTCAACGCTCGAAACAAGAATTGCCGTTCGACCGTTCTGAATATGCTTCGCTTGGTCAGGTGGGCCTGTTTGGTTTTCGGATTTAGGACAAGCCTCTTTCCCGAGTCGATCGCCAGCCATAGGCCGACGCTGGGTATGAGGATGAAAGCGATCGTGACGCCGACGCCAATCGCAATATTCTCAGAGCCGTTGCCGAAGCCCAATGCCAGTTTCGCAAGCTCATAGCACCCCTTCAATCCGAGCACGAGCGCGGGCAAAAAGAGGACACCAAGGAAGACGCGAACGCCTGCTGGCAAGGGCAATTTCTCAATGACAATATTTTTGCCTTGATATTTGATCGCCTGAAATTGGGGGTCGGGTTCGGGGCGTTTAAGCATGTGTTTCGGTATCCTAAGATATGAAATTTTGAATTAAACGCCCCCCCTATCCGGAAGTGGGCAAATCAGCGAACCGCCCCAGCGTCATATTAGAGGTGATTTTTGGCGGCACGCGATCATGACTGCTTTCGGCGTCGAAGTAGACATTGTGTAGGAGCGAATGAGAACGTATCCGTCGATTATGGCCCACCGAATACCAACCCGCATTCCTCGGACCAATGAGGTGAGCTCATTTCAGACGAGCGACCGCAAAACGGTGGTCGCGGTGGTACAAAACGTTGGCGGCGGATTTCGCGTTTACCTGTCGCAGTTACGGTTTGATGATGAAGAGGCCGTCTACTATTGGAGCGACGACATGATGCCGTCCGCTGGTGTATTCGGTAGCGTTAAGACCGCAAAAAATGAGTCCGAGCGATTGCTCGGCCCGCTCAGCTAGCGGTGACACCATTCGGCGTCGGAGCAGGTGTCTAACTTGTCTGGCAGTTGGATTTATTTACGAAAGGCGTGATGGCCAATATTCTGTTACAGCTCGGTGCAGCACTGATCCGCACAATTCGTGGGACTGAGAGTAGTTCTGTGTCGATCAAATCTCCTATCTCGGAGCAGCAATTGGTAGCCTTAAGCGAAAGGCTCTCCAACGGCACTTATAGCGCCAACGTCGGGACCGCCGATAAGATGTTGATCGTACAATGGCACCTCTTAGGCACTTTTCTGAATGTGATCAGTTATCTAATGGTTGGGTTTTTCTTCTTATTTGCGGTCTCGGCGGCACTAGGAATTGCTCAACTGGATACGAACCTAGCGCTGACAGGCGTCGCTGGCATGTTCGTTGTCGTTTTGATTGGCAGATTGTTGGTGTTTTCTTGGAGACCATCGCCTGGCGATGCGTGGGATCGCATCGCGCCCGATTAATTCCATCGATTTGATCTGTAATCGGCGTCAAAGCGGTCATTGAGTGATTTTGTCTCGCAGGTCTTCGGCGGCCCAATGCGCCTCTTGTTTCTGGTAATCATCCAATTCCGGATGTTCAGCCAGCCTTTCGAACAATGGCAACGCCGATTCGGGAAACGATACGAAAAAATCGGAAAGCTCGACGAGTCCAAAACAGACTCGCGCTTCGATTTCAAATCCACATCTAGCTACAACCGGTTCGATTTTCGGATGTACTCTTTCTCCCAGACGGGCTAATCCCATCATGGCCTGAACGTTGGTGTTCTCTCGTGGATCATATAAAAACTGCAACCACAAAAATTCGAGCGCCTCGTCAGTCTGCGTCCGCCCAATGGGAACCTCCAACCACGGCACACCTGAATCATGAGCCTCCATGAGCACATTCGCGTAGCCCGGCTCTATCTCTGGAAATTGGTGGATGACATAACCGACGCGTTTTCGCACTTGGCAGTTGGTATGAGAAAACAAAGGAATGAGCGCCTTAACGGCTTCGTCTCCAAACTCAACGAGCCTGTCCGTAACACTTCCAAACTTGTCAGAGTTTACCCCCGAGCCGCAATCTGAAGCGCCAATTAGGTCCGGTAAGACTGATTGGGATATCACTATTTCAATGCAAGACTCGACAGAATCGCAATCGGGTCCTTTGTCGACTTGCACCGGTTCGTAGGGGATCGACGTTAGTTCTTTCTCGCATCCGGCAGAGCAAACAAAAAAAAGGAAAACGGCAACAGCGAAAAAGGTTCGGTTGGACATGCCGCTGTTGAAGCAGTCTGCGAATATTGAATCAATGCCTATGTCCGCTTCTGACCCGAACCCGATATCTGGTTTCAGCATCGCAGGGGGCATCGTCCCCCACATTCCTGACAATAGTCAGGACCTAGGGCGGCGGGGCCCGGTCTCGAACACGTCAGTCAGCCGTCATGGATGCCAACTTGCGTTGGCAAAGCGGGTGAGAGGTGGCTTGTCATCTCGAAGAAGCGCTGCGCAGGTTCCGCGGTGACACCTCAAACCGTGGCGCCCAGCGGGATGCCGCAAGACCCAGAAAAGACCTTAAAACCGACCCCTTGAAACCGCAGGTGAATTTAGGCCGCGCTCGAGCTAAAAACAGTCAGGTTGAGCGGATGGCCACCGCGCCTCCAAAACGCAACACTTCCAAGCTTGCCACAAGGAAGAGGTCTGCAAATAGAAAGCGGCCCGCAGATGGATCCGCGGGCCGCTTTCAAATTAAGGGTCGTCCCGGTCTCAGCCCAGCTCAGCGCCGGTGCGCGTCAAACCGCGATCAGTCCCAATCCCTAATCGCGCGAGGCGAGCAGCATCAGGACGAAGCGGAACATGTTGACAAACATGATGAAGAAATTGAGCGCGCCCCAATTGGTCATCACCGCCATGCCACGCTGGTCGCCCGCAAATGCGTAATAGCCTTCTTTCAGCTCTTGGGTCTGCCAAGCGACAAGCACCGCTGACAGCAATGCAAAGCCCCCTGAAATGATCCACTCCATCGGGCCAGAATGCTCAATCAGGCCGAGCGCAGGCAAGATCATATAGACGATTGCGACAGCAAATAGCGCCCAAATGCCCATGATTGCGAATGTGCCCACCCGGCTGAGATCGCGCTTGGTCGTGTAGCCCCAGAGCGACAGGGCGCCAAACGCCGATGCCGTAATGAAGAAGGCTTTGCCAATCGTGCCAAATGTCAGCGATTGCTGAATGCCGCCTGCGGTTGAAGCATTAATGCCATTCGCCGCCATATAGACATAGACGCCCATGCCCAATCCAATCGTCGCGACAATCGCCCAATAGAGCACTGCCGACCCGGTCGGGCTGGGATTTTTCATCGCGAACATTGAAATCAAGATCAAGGCTGCGGGGGCGAAGCCGATAATGTAAACCATCGGCGATGATAGGACGATCTGTGTGATCGGATCGACCGTGCCTGCAATATAAGCAAGGAAACCCGCAACAGCGATCCCGATGGTCAGCTTAGAATAGACTCCGAGCATAAATGTTCGAAGGCCTGCATCCACGCTGGTATCCATCGTCCGGCCGCGGGCGATAGACGTGTTAAAATCGTTCATAATGTCCTCTTTTCAAAGGCCCGCGCACGAGCGCGCGGATTGTCTATATTATGTGCCCTTTTTTATCGCTTTTCAAGAAGAACCGGACTGGTCAGACGCGGAATCTCTACCTATGGCTCGGCGTTAAACAGGCATTAAGGATAGCGAATGGCGATAGAGATGCGGCAATTGGGGCAGACGGACCTGCAAATTTCGTCCTGCTGTCTCGGCACAATGACTTGGGGACAACAGAATAGCGAAGCCCAAGGCCATAGTCAGATGGATTATGCGCTCGAACGCGGGGTGAACTTTTGGGACACCGCGGAAATGTATGCCGTGCCCCCAACGGCTGAAACACAAGGCTCGACCGAACGCATTATCGGAACCTGGTTTAAACAGAGCGGACGTCGCCATGACGTCGTCCTTGCCTCCAAGATTAACGGCCTATCGCGCATGGTTTGGACCCGCGACAGTGATGTGTCCTGGACGCGCCACACGAAGGACCAAGTGGATGAAGCGGTCACCAAAAGCCTGAAACGCTTACAAACCGACTATATCGACCTTTACCAATTGCATTGGCCGGATCGCCCGGCGCCGAGCTTTGGCTCAAAATTGAGCCCCAAAGACTATGCTTATCCGTATGAACCGTTTGAGGATATTCTCGCGCATTTACAGACGCATGTCGAAGCCGGCCGGATCCGCCATGTCGGCGTTTCGAATGAGACCCCGTTCGGCGTCATGCGGTTTATCGCCGAAAGCCAAGCGCGCGGTCTGCCTCGGGTCGCTTCGATCCAAAACGCCTATAATCTCGTCAATCGGACCGCCGAAGATGGCGGGCTCGAAGAGGTTTGCGTGCGCGAAAATGTCAGTTTTTTAGCTTACTCTCCGCTCGCGCAGGGCTATTTGACCGGAAAATATCGACATGGCGCCTTGCCGGACGGCTCTCGGAAGAAGCTGTTTGACCGCTTGAGCCGCTATGAAAGCGAACCCGGTTTGCGGGCCATTGAGACCTATTTGACGCTGGCCGATGAAACCGGTCTCGATCCGGCGCAATTGGCGATTAAGTTCTGCGATAGCCGCCATTTTATGGGCTCAACCATCATTGGCGCAACCACGATGGAACAGCTCGAAACTTGCATAGATGCGTTCGATTTGACTTGGACGGATGCGCTCGAAACGGCAGTCAATGCACGCCATCAGGCGCAACCTTCACCCTGTCCTTAACTATTGGATACGTTGATTTGGTTTGACTTTACAGCCTGCCTTGGGCAGTTTCGCCCAGCTGCATTTGTCACAACAGTTCGCAGCTGAATAAAGGGGAACATAGATGGCTGACGCCTCAAAATACGAAGACAACATCAAGAAATATGCTGACGGCTACAATCAAGCCGCAGCCGAGAAGATTGTGGGTCATCTCGGCATTGCGCTGCGCAACCGAGACAGCTCGCTTGTGTCCTGCTCTGACGATACAGAGCTGTCGCGCGTCCGCGAAAAATGGTGCCGCGGCAAGCTCGCTCTAGCGCAAACGAATGATGAACTGGACGCTGCGATCGCATCTGTCTGCGAAACCTTGAAGCCGGAAGGCGGCAACAAGTCTCGCGTCACATTCTATTACTTGCTGGCCGAGATGACCCACAATCTTCTCGGCTGCGGCT
>JBCBYJ010000230.1:0-3147 GCA_039815905.1 Pseudomonadota bacterium
CGGCGCCGCGCATTTGCAGATCGGGAAATCCTATCCCTATATGCGCGCACGCAGCGCCACAAACGCCGCTTTATTACAATCTCTCAAAGACCATTTCGATCCAGATGGACTTCTCAATCCAGGGGCTTTAGAATTTCCCAATAAAGGGACTTAAATCATGACTGAGACCCCCGCGCTTAAATCGCGATTGCAGCAGCCCCGAATCCTCACTGTCCCTGGCATTTTTGATGCCCTATCTGCTTTGCTCGCCGAGCAAGCTGGATTTGAAGCGGCGTTCTTGTCTGGATCAGCGGTTGCTTATTCGCAGCTTGGACGTCCAGATGTCGGGCTTGTCACGGTTAATGAGATGGCCGATGTGTGCGCGCGGATCACCGACCGTGTGGCCATGCCGATCCTAGCCGATGTTGATTCCGGGTTCGGCAATGCCGCTCACGCCGCCCGTGCAATCCGGATGCTAGAGCAAGCAGGCGCGGCTGGGGTCCAAGTCGAAGATCAAGTCCCGGTCAAACGGGCCAATGATTTGAAAGGTCGCCCGCTCATTTGCCCAGATGCGATGGTCGACAAAATCAAAGCCATGGCAGATGCGCGCAGATCCGACTCTATGTTGATCAGCGCGCGCACAGATTCATCCGCAGCGAGTCGCTTGAAATAACGCTCGAACGGATCCTACTGTATAAGGCGGCGGGCGCAGACCTGGTCTTTGCAGAGGGCCTGCCAAGCTCATCCGCTTTGTCAGCTGTGGTCGAGGCAGCAGATGGCACGCCTGTGGTCTATAACCTTTTGGTCACCGGCAAAGAGCTGACCACGGCCGGCCAATTGGAAGCTCTAGGGGTCAGCCTGGCGCTCTTCCCGGGCCAGGCTATTTTGGCTTATGCGAGCGCGGTCCAGACCGCCTTGCGGGCGCTTAAGGCGGATCCCCGTCTTCCCGAAGCGGGGCATCCGATCGAACTCAAGGATATCAACGCCGTGCTCGGAACCCCGGAGCTGCTAAAGCACTATCAGGACGTGGTTGGGTGATCCAATAGCTCAATGTCGAGCCCAAACCCGACTTCAACTGCTTTTGAATAGAGCGTGTAGCCCGCAGACATATCTTGGGCCGATACGCCGAGCGATTTATACACTGTGATATCATCTGGTCGGGTGCGACCTGGCACGTTTCCGGCGGCGATCTCGCCGATCTCGCCCGCGATATGAGACGCCTCAATTCGGGTCTCTTTGATCGCATTTAGCAACTCGCCGGCAGCGGCCATTGCGGCCGGGCGATAATCGACGACATAGCGGCTCTTGGCGACCAAGTCGCTATCGATCTCGGCGCTCGTAGGGATGGCCGCACCGACCAGATTCACATGGGCGCCAGGCTGAACCCACGCGCCGAGCAGGATCGGGGTCTTTGACGCGGTTGTGGTGCAAATCAGGTCCGACGCGCGCGCCGCGGTTTCGGCATCGGTTACCGCGGTCACGGTCCGACCGGTCTCTTCGCTCATCTCGCGCGCGAACGGTTCGATCCGGTCCATCGTGCGCCCCCAAACCAGGATGGAATTCGGATTTCTGACCGCGAGCATCGATCGAATATGGCGTTTGGCTTGCTCGCCGCCGCCCATGACTAGGAGTGTGTCTACAGCGTCATTGGCGAGGATATCGGTTGCCATGGCGCTCGCCGCAGAGGTGCGGATGGCGGTTAAGGACGCGCCTTCAATCATCGCCAGGGGCATACCTTTTTCGGAATCAAAAATCAGAACCATGCCGACATGCGTCCCGAGCGGGCTATCCGGCTCACGGACATATTTGCACACGAGTTTGATCCCAAAGCAGGCCGGGGATTCGATGGCGCCAGGCATGATCGCCATTTTCCCTTGTGTGTCCGGGATGGGCATAAACTGGCGAATGGGCAGCACGGTCTCGCCGCTTGAGACCGCGATCATCGCCTCGCGCATGGCGGTGATACATTCGGGCAGGGTGAGGTATTGCTCGACCTGAGCTTCGGTAATGATTTTCATGGCGACGACCTAGTCGGCTTTCGGTTTGATAAAGCGCTGGAATTCCATGGCTTCGGCGGTGCCGTCTGGGCGCGGGAAAGCGTCTGGCATCGTATCGCCTGGCTGACGCGGCTTGCCGATGGCGCGAAACCACTCTTCTAAGCGCGGCGGCATGAACACCCAGAACATATGCATGTCCTCATCACCGGTATTGCGGATGATATGGGTTTCATTGTCAGCAAACAGCACTGAGCACCCCTTTGAGACTGGATGGTCTTCGCCCTCAATCGTGATGACGCCTTCGCCTTGATAAATGAAGACCAGCTCATGATTGATCGTATGACCATGCTCGCGAACTTCGCCGCCGGGGGGCAGCACTTGGATGCCGGAACTGAAATCGTGATACGGATTGTTTTCCGGCGTGATATAAGTCGAGACATAACCGCGGGACGGAAGCGGCTGCCACCAGGACTCGCCATCATTGGGTCCGATCACCAAGGATTTTCGTTCGCTCATTCGCGCCCTCCGTCTAGCCGTTTAAGAATTTCAACACCGCCGAATTATAGGCGCGGGTATTCGCCATCGGGCAGAAATGGCCACCGCGCTCCAACCTGTGCAGGGTCGCGCCTGGGATCAACTTTGCCAGCTCTTCGGAAAATCCGAATGGCGTGATTTGGTCATCGCGCGCGCCGATCACGAAGGTCTCGGCCTCAATCTCAGCGACTCTCGACCGTAAGTCATGCGACATCACCGCGGACAATCGGCTCAACTCAACCTGAAGTCCTGGAAAGTTCGCCATCCGGTCGGCCAAGAACGAATGGGAGGACTCCATTTGGCCTTGCAGGTGCCAGGCGGGCGTCGCGAGATAGGTGCCCATGGTCAAATAGGCTTCTGGGCCGCACGAGATCAGAACTTGTCGGCGGGTATGAAACAGATGCTGGAAATAAGCATCCGGCCCGGCCCAGCTGCATGAGAGGACGAGCTTGCCCAACCGGTCTGGGGCTTTCAGGGCAATATGCTGACCGATGGCACCGCCGGTCGAATGTCCGACCAGGTGCGCGCGCTCAAGTCCCATCGCGTCCATGAGTCTCAGAAGGTCGTCGGCCATATGTTCGGCGCCAAGGACAACTTTGTCCGGCGTGGACTGACCGACGCCGCGATGATCGTGTAG
>JBCBYJ010000231.1:0-3140 GCA_039815905.1 Pseudomonadota bacterium
CGCCATCTTGTCGCCTTTATCGATAATCATTAAATACGCCTCGACAGAATTATGGGATACGTCTATGGGAAACCGCCAAAAAGTGCAGGTGCGCTTGGAAGTCAATCCCAAAGCGCGGCGCTTGATTCTGCGCTTGGATGAGCGCAATCGAGAGGCTGTGGCGGTCGCGCCAAGCCGCAAAAAAATCGGCGAGGCAGCGGCGTTTGCCAAGGACCGCGTTGACTGGATTGCTGAGCATTTACAGGCGCTTCCGGCACATGTGGTGCTTCAGGATGGGGCCGAGATCCTGCTGCGTGGCAGGCCCTGTCGATTGACCTCTGAAGGCTCTGGCAGATTGGCGAAACTGCACGCAGGTCCGCCGCAAATTTTGCACTTGCCAGGTGATTTAGAGACGTTCGGAAAGCGCGCAGAACGGTTTTTAAAAAAAAGCGCCAAGCAGGATTTGAGCGACGCAGTGATTCGGTATTGCGCTAAATTGGGGGTCGAGGCGCGCCGCGTCACGGTCAAAGACACACGCACACGTTGGGGCTCCTGCACGTCAGACGGGCGTTTGGCCTTTTCCTGGCGCTTGATCATGGCACCGCCGGACGTGCTCGAATATGTCGCCGCGCATGAATGTGCGCATTTGTTGGAAATGAATCACAGCGCCGCCTTTTGGGCGCATGTGCAAACCTGTCGGCCGTCCTGGAAGACAGAGCGCGCCTGGCTGCGCGCCAATGGGCGGGACTTGCACGCGGTTCACGCCGCTTAACGCTAAGAAGGCGCCAAACGCCGCTAAGAAGGCGCCAGCGCCGCCGTTGACGGGGGCGTGTCTTTCAGCTCTGGGGCGAAGCTGATCAGGACCGCGCCATCACCGCCGCGCGGCTCTCGGCTCGGGCCAATCAAAACCAGGGTTCCGTCTGCGCGGATCTCAGCGACAATATCGGCATTTGGACGATCTTTGCGGAATTGCGCCAGCGTATAAACGTCCGTCAGCCGCGTGCGGGCAAATTCCCAGCCGCGATACTGATCCCGGATCAGGCTGTCATAAGTCCGTCCCCGCCGGATCAGCGTCCGCCCGCGCGCGTTCGAACTGAGCCCGCGATCATCGGTCTCGTCATCCTCATTGATCGATAGCTGATAGACCATATGGCGACCGACTTCTGGCGCGAAATGGCTCGAGACCAGCGCATTGTAAGAATCATTGGTCGATAGCGCGATCACGGTTGAGAAGCGCGCATGATCGAGTTTGAGCTCGGCATCTTCGGACATCACTTCGCCCATAAAGATGTCGAGCCCGGCATCGCGCGAAGATTTTAAGCGCCGATAATTGCTATCCGCGACAATCACTTCCACGCCGCTTTGTTCCAGCGCCCGGGCAAACTCCACGCTCCAGGCATTGGCGCCGACGATCAGCACGCCTGGCTTTTCTTTGCGGGCCAGGCCCAGCGCCCGCGACAGCGGCCCGATGGTGAAACCATGCAGCACGACGGTGACAAAGACCATGGCAAATGCCAGAGGCGTAATTTGATCCGCGCCGGCGATAAAATACCGCCCTTCACGCGAGAGATCGATCAAGAGTGACCCGAACAGGCCGGACACTGCGACCGCGACAATCCCGCGCGGCGCAATCCAGCCCAGCAGCAGCGCTTCTTTGCGGGTCAGCGTGCCAAAGGTCGCGATCCAAACCGAAAGCGGGCGCACGATGAACAGCATGCAGAACAGGAAAGCGAGCGTGTTCCAATTGATCGCGCGGCTGATAATTTGCGGCGTCAAATCGGCGGTCAGCATGACAAACACGCCAGAGACAAGCAGGATGGCAATATCTTCTTTGAACTTTTGCAGTTCTGTCAGACCGGCCAATTTGGAATTGCCGAGGGTCATCCCATACGCGGTGACCGCGACCAGGCCGATCTCCTTCTGGAACATTTCTGCCATTGTGTAGCACAGAATGATTGAGCCTAAGATCAGCGGCGCTTTGAGATATTCTGGCGTCCAGCCTTCGCGAAACGCTTTCGCCATGACCCAGCCAAACAAGACCCCGAGAACGATGCCATAACAGGCCGCCATAATGATCCATAGACCCGCACCGAACAGGCTCTGACCTTGTGAGGCGACACGAATAAATTCAAACGCGGCGACGGCAAACAAAGCCCCGATTGGGTCATTGACGATGCCTTCCCATTTCAGAAATTGCGCCGGTCGCCCGCCAAGCTTAGATTGGCGCAGCAGCGGCATAATCACGGTCGGACCGGTCACCACCATAACCCCGGCGAACACAACCGCGCTCGCCCAGTCCAATCCTGCGGCATAGAAGGCGGCAATTGTGCCCATAATCCATGCCAGCGGGCCGCCGATAAAGATCATGCGCCGGACGGCGGCGCCAGCTTCTCGCAAATTCTCAAACTTTAAAACGAGACCGCCTTCAAACAGAATGACCGCCACGGCGAGCGAGACAATCGGCCGGAACACGTCGCCAAAGGTTGCTTGTGGGCTCAGCAAAGGCTCGCCAAACACCACCGACCAGAGCGGTCCGACGGCCAAGCCGGATAGGGACATGAGGACGATCGCAGGCGCTTGAAGGCGCCATGCCAGCCATTGCGCGCCAAGCCCTAAAGCGCCGATCAGGGCGCATGCGAAAATGACTTCGCTGCCTGCGGCTCCGGCCAGAAGAACATTTAACTCCATCTTCTGGACTCCCTCCCTCGGCGCTGTGACGGCCCGATCAGGCCATCACCTCGTCATCGGAGCGCGAAATATCAAATCCGATATCCCGGCCGCCATAATCGCCCGCTTCATAGCGTTCAATTTGCGTTTCGAACCAGTTCAAGACGTGCTCATAAATATGCTCGTAAAACGGCTCGGGATCATTGTCTCTGAGCGGCAGCGCGAGACGATAATCCTCGCCGCCGACGATGCGGGTATTGAAATTTTCGCCAATTTTCTGACATTCCAGGGTCACGCGCATCCAATCGGTCCCGGTTGAGACCCGAACCGCGAGCCCGAACAGAACTGCGCCCAGCGGGCGAAACCCTTGCGGCGGGATGGAAAAGGCTTGATCGCCATAGTCTTTGGCTTCGAACGGGCCAGCCGGTGGCACTAAGCGGACGCAGACATCGCCCTCCATGCCAATAAAGGCGCACAATCCAGCGCGAAGCTCT
>JBCBYJ010000232.1:0-3136 GCA_039815905.1 Pseudomonadota bacterium
CTGACGGCCTCTGCCGTTATGGCATTTTTGGCGGGCACGGCGCGGCTCGGATTGCGGTTTTGGCCGCAACAAAGATGACGCTTGCGGGATTTCTTATCCCACACCTTATCCACGCTTTTAGAGTGATGCGCACCTCGACGTTTTGCAGGGCGGTCCGGACCGTCTGGACAATGTCAAGGGCGGCGGTCCAGTGGCTCGGATCTAGGAATTCGGACCTAGAGTTTGGTACTGGTCGGGAAACGAATGCAGCGACACCCTGGCCTCCGATGGGGTCAGGCTTTGGAGATGTAAGGTGTCTTCTTCGGCCCGGAGCGGTCCCAGACTATGATCTGGGAGGCTAAAACCAGATAAGAATATGCCGCCGCGGGCGCGCTTCCGGCGAAGCGCTAAAAGCCGTCTCGAAAGAGCGGCATTAACATCGCGTTTCTCCTGAAGCGCGCCCAGCCCTGCTTCTTCAAGCAGGACAGGCCCTGCTTATTGCGTGGGGCAAGTTGAACCGGAGGCGGTAACGCTGGCCGGGGTTTTGTGTTGGGCGAGATCCGGACGTGGTCACGGCAAGCGCTCCCCATAGCTTGTCTATGGGGTCCAACATGGGGTGTTGCGGCAGAGATCGAGAGCCTTCTTGGTCCTCTCGATACCGAAGCGAGATCGGATGTTGGGCTGCCCAAACAAGTTGGGCAGAGCGTTGGATCAAGCCTTGGATCGTCCGGGAATGTGGTTGCCGCTCGGATCTGTGGAATAGGAGAAGGAGTTTGAAAGCCTAACTGTCCCACATGCTGAACTTGTCAGACATCCAGCGCGGGCGAGCTTCATGGGTTACCGGATCCCATTCGCGTTTTTCGGTTTCGAGGAAATCGCCTTGATAGACATGGATGGCGCCGGTCATTTGATTGCTGGGATTAAAGGCGGTGTGAATGTCGTCGCGCTGCATCACTTGCGTATCGCCGGCGGCCAGCGTGATTGCGCCGGCCGGGCTGATGGCGTCGCCATCCCGTGTCCAAAGCAGATTGTCCTCACGGCCCTGATAAATGCCGATCACTGCCCAGCTATTGTGATTGTGCGGTTCGGTGATCACCCCAGGCGGCCAGATAATGTTCATAATGGTGACCGCCTCGTCCTTGTACACCATGGAAAACTCGCCCTTGTCCGTATTCTCGAGCCAAGGCGGCGGCCCCGCCCAAGCCGTGATCGCTTCGCTCAAAGCCGCGCGAATGGCTTCTGGCCCGCCGGTCTCATTGGCGTTTCGGATGGCTTCAATGAATGCGTCTTTGCTAGACATGGCTATCCCTCCCAATCTCACGCCGAACATGTCCTTAGACACTGGGCTTGTCCATGCCAAAGCGTGGGCAAAGGTGGGCTCTTTCGGGGATGGCGCGCCGATTCAGTTGCGCGCCTCACAACAGTTGAGCAGACTTTAGATTGGGCGAGAGGAGTTAAACATGGCAGATCAAAGAGCGTTTGAAACCACACGGCGGGGTTTGCTGCTGCGAACGGCGCCCGCCCTTGCGCTGGCGGGGCTGGCAGCGACGCCAGCGCACGCTGAGAAACCGACGCCAAGCACCACGCCGATCGGCCCCGGGCTCGGAGATTTGGAGGGTGATGCGCTATGGGCCGCGGTGCAAGCCGAATTCGAACAGAGGCCAGGCTATTTGCCCTTCAATGCCGCAAATATGGCGCCGCCTTGCGCGCGCGTGCGGCGCATTTTGGATGCGGGCACGCAGGACATTGATGGCGATCCATCCTTTGAGAACCGCGCCAAGTATCGCGCCTTACATGAGCGCACACGCAGCGCCTTGGCCGCGCTGCTAAGCTGTGATGCTGAGACGATCGCCCTGACGCGCAACACAACCGAGAGCAACAATACGATCGTCAATGGACTCGAACTCGCGCCAGGCGACGAAATAGTTTTGTGGGCGCAAAACCATCGCACGAATTTACAATCCTGGCAGGTCCGCGCCGCGCGGGAAGGTTTTGCGGTGAAGCTGATCGAAACGCCGGAACAACCACAATCAGACGAGGACCTGATTGCGCCGTTTCGCGCCGCTATGAGCGACAAGACTCGTGTCCTATCCTTTAGCCATGTCTCCAACAATAGCGGGACGGCGTTGCCAGCAACGGCGCTCTGTGAGCTCGCGGCGGAGTTTGGCGCATTGTCCATGGTCGATGGTGCACAAACGGTCGGGGCGATGGCGCTTAATATGGCGGAGATCGGCTGCGATGTTTACACGAGCAGCGGGCAGAAATGGATCTGTGGTCCGCGCGAAGCGGGGCTGCTCTATATGCGCGCCAGCCTCCAGGACCAGCTCCACACCAACATGACCGGTTACGCCCTCGCGGGAAGTGCTGAGGGCGCTCGGAAATTCGAAACATTGGGGCAGCGCGACGATGCGGCGGTCGCGGCGCTTCGGGCCGCGGCGGATCTACATCTGGATATTGGACCAGCGAAAGGCGAAGCCCGTGTGCGGGAACGCGCGACCACACTTATGGATTTGATCCAAGCGCGCGTCCCGGACGTCGAGTTTTTGACGCCGACCGAACCGGCGTATCGGCTGGGCGTTGTGATTACAAAGCTGCCCGGCGTGGACCCGTCTGCCGCGCAGGCGCAAGTCTATGAGCGGCATGGCATCTCGGGATCTGCTTTTCCAGGCGCGCTGAGACTGTGTCCGCACATCTATCATTCGGATGCGGATCTGGAACTTGCAGCGCACGCAATATCGGAGCTGTTCCCGGCCTAGCCGAGATTCAGCTCGACCGCGCCGAGATAGTCTCGCTTGCCAATCGGTACGCCTTTTTGGCGGAGCAAATTGTAAGCGGTCGTGGTGTGGAAATAGAAATTGGGCAGGGAGAAAGAGGTCAAAAACGACGTCACATTTTCAATTGGCGATATGAAAATGCCGTTTACGGGCCTCGGCTTTTTGACCAGCGTATCCAACTGCTCAGGCGTGACCGCTTTGAGGGTTTCTATCGTCTTATGCAACAGCTCTTCACAGCCCTTATAATCGGTGATTTGCAATTCGGGTGGCGGGCCTGCCTGACCGGTTTCGAGGGATGTGAGCATGTTCACCGAGTGGTGGTTCATTGAGCGGATTTGGAAGGTGAAGGGCAGCATGTCTTCACACAGCGCTTCATGGATGAA
>JBCBYJ010000233.1:0-3130 GCA_039815905.1 Pseudomonadota bacterium
GAAAATAAATATTCAGAACAGTTCTGAATATTTATTTTCTAAATACAGATTAGATGGGGTGACGCTTAAGGATAGTACTCGTGCATGAGCATCACAATTTGTCTTGGACCGCAAACTCGGCAATTTCTAAACTGACTTCGATCGATCTTATCTTTCAATTATCGCCTGGGTTTTTCACAGATCCGGAGACACCGAAACAAAATAGCGCCGTGGCCCTCCCCATGCTGCCGCGCGTAAATCGCAGCAGCGGCGAATATACCTCCGTCGAATCCTTCAATCATTTGGATGATCTCATTCATCACTACCGCACCGTTCTGGAATTGGCGAAACGCTATGACCTCTTCTACACGGACTATTTCTATCATTTCTGGCTGCGTTTGCGGCTGCGATCCGAAGACTCCGAGATAGAGTTTGCAGCTTATGATAGCTGGCGACAGATGCGCGCGGTCTTCGATTGGCTCGATCATGCCGCAGACGGGGCGACGCGGCGCGATGCAAGTGGCCGCTGGGAATTGTTGATTGCGCGCCTCGGGGATCGGATCCATTTCAGAGAGACCGGCGTCGATCGCAGCTTAAGACGAACAAATGTCGCCTTTCCTAAAGCGACTCTATTGGCCGGAATCGCGCCGCTGCAAGAACGGGTCGAAATCATCATCTCTCGTGTGGTGGCCGAGATTGGCGACGATTACTGGACGGATTTTCGGCGCGATTTGGCGTGAAGCGCCGTCCGCGAGTCGGTTTCTCGCTCAATCTCTCTCTTTTTCGCCATCGCGTTTCCGCTGCGTGTAGGCTTCCCTCGTGGCAGGGCTATGCTTAAATACACTTAGACGCCTGTATCCGTTGTAATGCAGGCCCCTCAGGACAGGAAATGGGAGGCGCAAGCCATGAAAGAGTATCTGCAATTCTACATTAATGGTGAGTGGGTCGACCCCGTCGAGCCGCGGACCATTGACGTTGAGAACCCGGCCACAGAAGAACCCTTTGCGACGATCTCGCTCGGCTCGTCGGCCGATGTCGATAAAGCCGTTGCGGCGGCAAAAGCGGCATTCCCAGCGTTTGCGCAAACCAGTGTTGAATATCGCGCCGATCTGCTCGACAAGATCATGGCCGGTATACAAGCGCGAATGGGCGAGATGGCCGAAGCGATCTCGGATGAGATGGGCGCGCCAATGTGGCTCGCCAACGCTGCTCAGGTCCCCGCGGGCATGGGCCATGTCGCGACGATGAGCCAGATTTTGCGCAATTACGAATTTGAAGAAACCCGAGGCACAACTCTGCTTCGCAAAGAACCAATCGGTGTCTGCGGGTTCATTACGCCGTGGAATTGGCCCCTCAATCAGATCACATGTAAAGTTGCCCCGGCGATCGCTGCGGGCTGCACCATGGTGCTGAAACCGTCCGAAATCTCGCCGCTAAATGCGCTAATCTTTACCGAAATCATGCATGAAGCGGGCGTGCCTGCGGGCGTGTTCAATCTCGTCAATGGGGACGGACCGAGCGTTGGCGCGCATCTGTCCAGCCATCCAGATGTCGACATGATGAGCTTTACCGGCTCGACTCGCGCAGGCATCTTGGTGGCGCAAGCTGCGGCCCCGACGGTCAAACGTGTCGCGCAAGAGCTCGGCGGAAAGTCACCAAACATTGTCCTGCCAAGTGCGGATCTTCAAAAAGCAGTCGGTGGCGGGGTCATGCAAATGATGAGCAATTCTGGCCAATCCTGTAACGCACCGAGCCGCATGTTTGTGCCGCGTGGCAGCAATGAAGAAGCCAAAGCGATCGCAAAAGCCGCCGCCGAAGCGGTGAAAGTCCAAATGCCACGCGACGCCGATAAAGGCGCAATTGGCCCGATCTCGAACGGCAATCAATATTCGAAAGTTCAAGACCTGATCCAAAAAGGCATTGATGAAGGGGCCACCCTTGTCGCTGGCGGAACCGGGCGTCCGGAGGGCCTGAATCGCGGCTATTTTGCTCGCCCGACCGTGTTTGCAGATGTCACCAATGAGATGACCATTGCCCGCGAGGAGATATTCGGTCCGGTTCTGGTCATGATTCCATATGACAGTGTCGATGAAGCGGTTGAAATGGCGAATGACACCGAATATGGCCTTGCCGGATATGTCCAAGGGGCGCCCGCTGAAGCGACTGAGATTGCCAGTCGCATCCGTGCCGGACAAATCCAAGTGAATGGTCAAGGCCCTGACTTCTCAGCGCCGTTTGGCGGCTATAAACAATCCGGCAATGGTCGCGAATGGGGCGAGCATGGCTTTGAGGAATTCCTTGAAGTTAAAGCCGTGATGGGTGCCGCAGCCGCTTAGGGCAACTGCATAAAATTTTAGATCAAAAAGGGCGGGCCAAGGCGCGCCCTTTTTTTGTTACCGGCGGGGGCCATATGGCTCTGCTTTTATTGGGAAAATATCCCCGCCGCCCCGATGTCGCCGCGCCTCGGCGGCGAAGCTGTCAAGCGCGCGTGTTCGAGCCTGCAACATGTACCTTTTCCTTGCTTCAGCCTCTGATCGCAACTTACACAAGCCAGGGGGATGCATCGTGTTGAGCCCCCTTAAGGCTGAATAAATAAAGGGGATTCAGGTCATTATGGAATTTTTAGAACAGATTTTAGCGCCGCTAGGAATGCAAGATCAGGCGCAGCCGATCCTGTCCGGGGCCACCAATGTGCTGATGGCTTTGCTCATTCTAATTGTTGGCTTCTGGATTGCCGGACGGGTCGGCGCTTTTGTCCGCGGGATCGGCAAGCGTCATGAGCGCCTCGACGATACGCTGTTCAATTTCTTGGGCAGCCTCGCGCGCTACACGGTTCTGGCCTTTGTCCTTATTGCCGTGCTCAATCGCTTTGGCGTCGAGACGACATCGATTGTCGCCTTGCTCGGTGCTGCGGGTCTCGCTGTTGGTCTGGCACTACAAGGCGCAATGTCTAATCTGGCCGCGGGTGTCATGTTGATGATCTTCCGACCGTATAAGGTTGGCGACTTCATCGACGCGGCTGGACAGTTTGGCAATGTCGAGGAAATTACGCTCTTCACAACGGTGTTGCGCACGTTTGATCACCAACAAATCATCATTCCGAACGGCAAGATTTGGGGCGAACAGATCGTTAATCACAGCCATCACGAAG
>JBCBYJ010000234.1:0-3113 GCA_039815905.1 Pseudomonadota bacterium
GCGGCGATGAGGACGATAATGGTCATGCGCATGAGATTAGAAATAGAGCGCCAAGCCGCGCTGTCTATGAGGCAATCCAGCACCCGCCTCCCCGCTATGCCTGATTTTCCTTCATGACCGAAAAGATATCTCGTCTTAGAGGATTGCGTCTTGCCAGGCGGTGGAACTGGTTATTAAGTCTTTAACGGCACAATTCTTGAACCGTTGACGTTTCAAATTGCCGGAGTGGCTCAAAATCTTCTGAGGGCTGCAGGAGTAGATGAAAATGTTGAAGTCTCTGTCTCATGGAACGCGAAGCCTGCTCGCTATCGGGGCGATTGTCGCTTTAAGCGGCGCAACGGTTTTGGCGTTGAAGATAGAAGCAACCCCATCGACGGTCGCCGCCCTGCCTGAACCAGAGCCGATTAATCTCGCCGCATTGCCGATCGAGCCAGAGGATTTTGGCCTTGGTGCGCCGCTCGACGTTCGCCCGGCAAAGCTGAAGCGCCGCGAAACCCTATCCGACGTCGTCAAACGTTTGGACCTGCCCGGCAATCAAGGTCACCTGGCTTTGTACAGCTTGACCAATTCAGACCTTTTGGATGCCCGCCGCGCGCGCCCGGGGCTTGAAGTCACCGCGCATGTTGATGGCGATGAGCTAAACGCGTTGAGTGTGAATTTGGAGCCTGGCCGCCGGCTCATGGCGAAGCGGATGCCAGACGGCGCGTTCAAAGCCTTCGCGCTCGATTCGCAGCTTATTCCGATGCCGATGACGGTCAGAGGCAAGATCCAAACCAGCCTCTATCAGGACGCCCAACAGCTTGGCGCTGAGGACCAGCAAGTGGTCGATTTCGCGCAAGTGTTTGCATATGACTTAGACTTTCAGCGCGAAGTTCATCCTGGCGATGAGTTCGAGATGGTCTTTGACGTGATGACCGACGAGCGCGGAAATGTCATCCGCCGCGGCGACGTGCTTTATGCCGCGCTGAATGGCAAAGCGGTGAACAAATCCTTTTATCGGTTCACCACGCCGGACGAGAAAATCACTGACTATTTCCAGGCGAATGGCGAAAGCTCGACTAAGTTTTTGATGAAGACGCCGATCAATGGCGCGCGTTTGTCGTCGCGGTTTGGCAAGCGGCGTCATCCGATCAGCGGCTATACGCGTCTGCACAAGGGCACAGACTTCGCCGCGCCGACCGGCACGCCCATCTATGCCGCAGGCAATGGCGTCGTGGAGCGCGCAAGCCGTTATGGCGGCTATGGCCATTATGTTCGCATCCGTCATTCAAAAGGCTTCAAGACCGCTTATGCGCACATGTCTCGCTATGGGCGCGGCGTTCGCAGCGGGGTGCGCGTCCGCCAGGGTCAGATTATTGGCTATGTCGGCTCAACCGGCGCCTCAACGGGCCCGCATTTGCATTATGAAGTCTACAAGAATGGCAAAGCGGTGGATGCGATGCGGCTGAAGCTGCCAACCGGCCGTAAGCTCGCGATGGACCCGGAGGTCTTCGAAGAATTTGCGATCGTGCGCGATCAGATTGATGCGATACGGGCGACGACACCAAAGGGGAGTGAACCAATGATCACCGCCTCTGTCGCGCCGCCCGCACCTTAAATGACCCGCGTCTTCTACCGACCTAATTGTCGGCGAGAATGATGACTTTGCCGGTCGCGCTATTAAACGCGATCGTCAAGGAAGGCACGTTGATTTCGGTCACCGCTTTTTCGGTCACTTCGTCGACGCAGGCCTGGTCATAGCGATGTTTGAGCCAGCTGGCGGGATTGGTGACGCGACAAGCTTTGCGGGCATCTCGAACGATCCCGTCAAGCACCTCTGTCGCACCCGCTTCTGTTTTCAATAGGGCTGGCTCGTATGAGATTTCCGCCGTCACAAGCTCTGAATTGTCCGCGTGCGCGGAGCCGATGGCTGCAATGGCGATAAGGGAGGAAACTGCAAAACGCATTGGTTCTGTCCTTGGTTAGGCCGGCCTCCTGTGAACCGGCAGCGCGCATGTGCCAGCGTTCCGTTACGACAAGGTCTCAATTATATTGCAATCATGTGAAATGCGGCCGCAGTAACGGGCAGCTGATTTGCAATCGTGCAAAATCAGCCACCGCGTCTTTATTCTGTTTTATTTGGATTATTAGTTAAGCTCCGCAGCGCCCTTCGCGAACGCGTTTGGGACGCCATTAATGGTTAGACTTCCGGCCTCCACGTCCACTGTAATCGTCTCGCCATCATGAATGCGTCCTTCGAGCAGCAAGCGCGCCAATGGGTCTTGCAACTCTTTCTGGATCACGCGTTTTAAAGGGCGCGCGCCATAGATCGGGTCATAGCCTTTCTCAGCCAACCATTGCCGCGCCGAATCGGTCATGGTCACGTGCATTTTGCGATCGCTCAGCAGGCTTTCCAGACGCCCGATTTGGATATCGACAATGTGATCAATCTCATTTCGTCCCAGCCGTTTGAAGAACACGGTTTCATCAATTCGATTGATGAATTCCGGGCGAAAATGGGCGCGGATTGCAGTTGAGACCGCCTCGCGCTGCGCCAAAGACAGCTCGCCTTCATCGCCGCTCGCAATCGCATCGGCCCCGAGATTGGAGGTCATGATGATGACTGTGTTTTTGAAATCGACGGTGCGGCCCTGGCCATCTGTCAGGCGACCGTCATCCAAGACCTGCAAAAGCGCGTTGAACAGATCAGGATGCGCTTTTTCGACTTCATCGAACAAGACGACTTGATAAGGCCGCCGCCGGACCGCTTCGGTCAGCACGCCGCCTTGATCATACCCGACATAGCCAGGCGGTGCCCCGATCAAGCGGGCGACCGAGTGCTTTTCCTGGAACTCAGACATGTCGAGCCGCAGCACCGCGCTATCATCATCGAACAGAAACTCAGCCAGAGCTTTGGTGAGTTCCGTCTTGCCGACCCCGGTCGGTCCAACGAATAAGAAAGAGCCAATCGGACGATTGGGATCTTGCAACCCAGCGCGGGCCCGGCGCACAGCATTCGAGACCGCTTGCAAAGCGTCTTCTTGACCCACCACCCTGGCCCGCAGCGCGTCTTCCATGCGCAGCAGTTTCTCCCGCTCCCCTTCCAGCATTTTATCAACCGGAATACCGGTCCA
>JBCBYJ010000235.1:0-3064 GCA_039815905.1 Pseudomonadota bacterium
ATTTCTTTCGCTATTGGTTCCACCGGGCGCTGCATGAGATTCCGGCGCTTTGGCGTGTGCACGCTGCGCATCACTCAGTCGAACGCCTTTATTGGCTCAATGGCATTCGCGCCCATCCGCTAGAAATTGTCGGCCAGGCCATCTTCTATGCCATCCCCTTGGCGCTGGTGCAGCCCAGCGCAGAGATCGCGCTCGTCGCCATCATCTTGCAGCTCAGCATCGGTATTTTCCAGCACTCGAATATCGATCTCAAGCTCGGCTGGTGGGAGTATATTTTCTCAATTGGCGACAATCACCGCTATCATCACTATCCCGATAAAGGCGTCGGCGATTCTAATTATGGCGGCGAGTTTATCGTCTGGGACATTGTCTTTGGCACGTTCCATAATCCGCGCGATGAGCGACCGCATGACCGCATTGGCATTGGCACCGCCCCCGACTATCCGATGACGGTGGCCGGGCTCTATCTCGCACCATTCTTGCCGAGCCAGAACGTCTTTGGCCCGAACCCTGACGGCGCAAAAAACCCGTCCGACGCCGATACTGGTCTCGACGTCGATCCGCCTTTGCAACCGGCTGAATAGGCGCCCTTAAGCGACCGCGCCCGAGCTTTGCAAGGCGCGGTCTAAGCTCAGCCTGCGCCAAAAAAGAAAACCCGGCCTGGAGGGGCCGGGTTATTTGTTTTCAATCGGTTAGACGGGTCTATTCGTCCATTGCCTCAAGCTCAGCCTCGTGGCGCGCGCGATCGGCAGCGCCGCGCGCGTCCTCGTCTCGATCGACCAGCTCAATGACCGCACGCGGCGCATTATCACCATGACGAAAGCCGGCTTTCAGAACCCGCGTATAGCCGCCGGACCGGTCCTTATAGCGCTCTCTAAACACGTCAAAAAGCTTCTTCACAGCCGCTTCGTCGCGGACTTTAGAAATCGCTTGGCGACGGGCGTGCAAATCGCCGCGCTTGGCCAGCGTGATCAGCTTGTCCATGAACGGCTTCATCTCTTTGGCTTTTGGCAGAGTCGTAACGATCTGCTCATGCTCGATCAGAGATGCCGCCATATTGGCAAACATCGCCTTGCGGTGTGAGGCTGTGCGGTTCAGCTTTCGATGTGCGATGCCGTGGCGCATGTTGGTCTCCTTGCGTGCCTTCCCTCATTTTCAAAACAGGAAGGCAGACATTCCTATAAGTGGTCGTCGTATTTCTTGGCGAGCGCCTCGATGTCTTCTGGCGGCCAGTCTGGCACATCCATACCGAGGTGAAGGCCCATTCCGGCCAAGACTTCTTTGATTTCGTTCAGCGACTTGCGGCCGAAATTCGGCGTGCGCAGCATTTCCGCTTCGGACTTCTGAATGAGGTCGCCAATATAAACGATATTGTCATTCTTCAAGCAGTTGGCCGAGCGCACTGACAGTTCCAGCTCGTCGACTTTCTTGAGCAGCACGGGGTTAAAGCCGAGATCGCTCTCTTCGGTTTGGCTCGCGCTTTCAGCTTCAGGCTCATCAAAGGTGATGAACAGCTGCAACTGATCCTGCATGATGCGCGCTGCATAAGCGACGGCATCTTCTGGCGAGATTGAGCCATCTGTTTCAACCGTCATGGTCAGCTTGTCATAGTCAAGCACTGTGCCTTCACGGGTGTCTTCAACTTGATAGCCAACCCGGCGCACGGGCGAGAAAATCGCATCGACGGGAATAAAGCCGATTGGCGCATCTTCCGGACGGTTTTCTGTCGCTGGGACATAGCCTTTGCCCGTCGCAACAGAGAATTCCATGTGCAGATTGGCGCCATCATCGAGCGTACAAATCACGTGATTTGGATTGAGGATTTTGACATCACCTGGCGTCTCAATTTGACCCGCCGTAACTTCGCCTTTGCCCGACGCTTTGAGGATCATCCGCTTCGGCACGTCTGAAACCATATCAACGGCAACTTGCTTCAGGTTCAGGATGATGGTCGTGACATCTTCGCGAACGCCTGGGATCGAGGAGAACTCATGCACAACGCCATCAATCTGAACGCCGGTAATCGCAGCGCCTTGTAGAGAGGACAGCAAAATCCGACGCAGCGAATTGCCGAGCGTCGTGCCAAAGCCGCGCTCAAGCGGCTCAATCACGAGTTTCGCCAAGCGTGCAGCGTCGCGGCCGCCTTCAATCTCTGGACGGTTTGGACGGATCAGCGCCTTCCAATTGCGGTCGTTTACGATGATGTCTTCGGCTTCGGTCATGCCCAGCCTTCCTGTAAATTCAGTTCAATTACGGACTATACGCGGCGACGCTTTGGAGGGCGGCAACCATTGTGCGGGATCGGCGTGGTGTCGCGGATCGCGGTGACGGTCAGACCTGCAGCTTGCAGAGCCCGAAGCGCGCTTTCCCGACCAGAGCCTGGCCCACGAACATTCACTTCAACGGTTTGAAGGCCATGTTCCATGGCTTTCTTCGCCGCATCCTCAGCCGCGACTTGCGCCGCATAAGGGGTCGACTTACGAGATCCTTTAAAGCCCATCGTGCCAGAGGAAGACCAAGAAATGGCATTCCCTTGTGCGTCTGTGATGGTGATCATCGTATTGTTAAAGCTTGAATTTACATGCACCACGCCAGAACTGATGTTCTTGCGAGCGCGGCGTGAAACGCGGGTGGTCTGACGGGCCATCTATCGAAGATCCTATTTCTTCTTGCCGGCAATCGGCTTGGCGGGGCCCTTACGGGTCCGTGCATTGGTGTGCGTGCGCTGACCTCGAACCGGCAGGCGCTTACGATGACGGAGACCGCGATAGCAACCCAAATCCATCAGACGCTTAATGTTCATCGACACTTCGCGGCGCAGGTCGCCTTCGACCATAAAGTCGCTGTCGATTGTCTCACGGATTCTGATGACTTCTGCATCTGACAGATCAGCCACACGGCGCTCTGGCGTGATGCCAATCTTCTCACAAATCTCGTCGGCTTTGGCCGGGCCAATGCCATGAATGTAACGCAGCGCGATTGGAACGCGCTTATTCGTCGGTATATTGACGCCTGCAATACGGGCCAAAGCCAGTCTCCTAATAGTCCAAAAAGAAAGCCGCAG
>JBCBYJ010000236.1:0-3063 GCA_039815905.1 Pseudomonadota bacterium
TCAGGGTGCCTGAGAATGGTCATCTCAGAACTGTATCACAATTTGGTTCCAATTTGTATCACAATTTGAGCCCTGAACTGGACTCGAGTGGAGGAACACCGCGGTGCGTGCCGAATTTATCCAGACAATTCAAGGACTTAATTGTTTGAAAAATTTGAAGAAATGGCGCGAGTGACGGGACTCGAACCCGCGACCCCCGGCGTGACAGGCCGGTACTCTAACCAACTGAGCTACACCCGCGCATGGGTAAGACCACCTAAGCGGTGAGAAGCTGATCTATACGCGCCCTTTTTGAGGGTCAAGCCGCAATTGCCATGACTTTGACATCAGATGCAGTTATTCAGGCCAGATACAGACTGTAAAGGCGATGCTCCCTCCCATGAAACGGTTTTTGATCATAGTTGGCGTCCTGATGGCGGCGCTGTTTGCGGCGGCGATAATCGTGCCGTATCTGATACCCACGTCAGTTTACAAAACTCAGATCGAAAATGCCGCCAGCCAAGCGCTAGATCGAGACGTGACGCTGAGTGGCGATCCCAAACTGTCAATTCTACCCGTCATTTCGGCGCGCATTGACGGGGTCGCAGTGGCCAATCCGGACGGGTTTTCCGACCCCTTCATGATTGAAGCGGGCAGCTTACAAGCGAATGTGAAACTATTGCCGCTGCTCTCTCAGCGAGTCGAGATTTCTAAAATCACGCTGGACAACTCGACTGTGCGCTTAGAACGCTTGGCGGATGGCCGGGCGAACTGGGAATTTGGCAGCGGCGCTCCCGATGACGCACCCGAGCCCGAGACGGGCTCTGGCGGTTTCGAAACGGGCGTCGACCAAGCGGGTTTCTCGAACACAGCAGTCTACTACAATGACCGGACCACCGGAGATCAGTATGCACTGACCGAGTTTAACGCGACTGGGCGAATGACCGCGCTCAATCGACCGCTGACTTCGAGCGGCGATGGCAAACTCAATGGGCAACCCTTTGAGTATCGCATCAAATTGGACTCGCTCGAGGCTCTGGGTGACGAGAAACCCGTGCTCCTGGATGCCGTATTGGACACAATTTATGGCGAGATCAGCTATGATGGCGCGTTCACGCTGGCCGATGTTCCAACGCTCGAAGGCAATTTCGACGTCACGTCGGATACGATTGGACAAGTGCTCACCATTTTGGGCGACGAGGACTTTCCGATCCTAGCGAGCGCTTTGGAATCGATTAAAGCCCGAGGCACGATTAGCGGTCCAGCTGTCAGTGCGATGGTGGATTTCGCCACCCTAGACATCGTCGCAAACGGGCTGGACCTCTCTTATCAGGGCAAAGTCACCCTTGGGGAGGTCCCCAGCCTGGACGGAACTGTTGATTTGAACGCCGCTGGTGCACAGCAGCTTCTGAAACCCGGTCACGCGCTCATTCCGGTACTGATGATGCTTGGCAATGTCGATCTGACGGCGACGTTATCAGGATCTGCAATGTCGCCGTCATTGACCGGCATTACAATGAAACAGCGCGGTCAGCATCTCAGCACGGACTATTCCGGCAATATCGCGATTGGCGAGACCCAGGCCTTGAGCGGCGCGCTCGATCTACGCAGCGACAATCCACGCGCCGTGCTGGCCGCGCTTGGCACCGACCTGCCCGAGGGTGACTCTCTCAATAACCTTGCGATTAAAGGGCAAACCGAAGGCACTCTGACGGCCCCGCGCTTGAACGGCGCTGAGCTGACACTGGATGAGACGACGGCCACAGGCAGCCTTGGAGCCGACTTAAACGGATCGACACCGCGCGTCGTCGCAGATCTGACTATGAACCGCTTGGACCTGACACCGTTCCTCGGAAGCGGCTCTCAGCAGCAAGACCGCGACCCGAGTCTCAATGAAGACTGGGACGACACCCCGCTCGATTTGGCCGCGCTGAAAGCCATCAATGCGACTGTCACCGTCAATGCGACCGAAGTCATTATGGACCAGATTATCCTTCGCGATGCGCTATTGCGTTCGCGTTTGGATGATGGACGGTTATCGGCGATTTTCCGCCAGGATGATAATGCGCCCGGCTTCAAAGTATTCCAAGGCAACTGGTCAGGCGACCTTGTCCTCGACGCCTCCCGTTCCACCCCTACCCTGGAGCTTGAAGCGCTGGCTGATAGCATCGCCGCGCAAGACATGTTGACCTCGTTGACGGGGTTCAAAAATCTGAGCGGCTTAGGGGATGTTCGCGTGGATCTAAGCTCTGAAGGGAACAGCCTCAAAGCGCTCGTGAACGGTCTCGATGGAACGTTTGAAACCGATCTCAACGATGGCGCATTGCAAGGGGTGAACCTGACTATGTTGGTTCAAAAAGCCTCCAATCTCCAAGATTTGCTCGGCAACGGTGGATTGACGATTGCGAGCTTCCAAGAAGCCTTCTCCCCGAGCGCGACAACGGATTTTACCAAGTTTCTCGGTAATCTCGATATTTCAAACGGTGTGGCAACCCTGACAGACCTCAATATCGACAATCCTGTGATCGGCGTCTTCGGGTCAGGTCAGATCGATCTCGGCGCGCGTACCCTCGACATTCGCCTAACCCCGCGCCTGGACGTCAATGCGGCCGGGGCGGGTTCGACGTTAGGACTGGGTGATATTCCGATCCCAGTCCGGGTCTATGGCAGCTGGTCAAGCGTCCGGTTCGGGCTCGATTCTGGCGCCGTTCAGACAGAACTGACATCGCGCCTGCGCGCACAAGCGGCGAGTGAACTGGCCAATCGGATTGGCGGCGATGCGGGCAGCATTATCGGCGAGATTGTCGGCTCTCCGTCCGGCGCCAATGAAACTGAAACGTCCGAAACTCCGCGCGATCTCGAAGACGAGCTGCGAGATCGTGCGCTCGGGGCTCTGTTCGGCAATCGCAATCAAGACAAAGAAAACGAAGACTAGAGCAAAGCCGCGGGGCCTAGCGCTTAGCCTTAAAGTAAGCGCGCACTTCCGCCCCTTTGGCAGCTTCTAGGGCTGCACAAAGCTCGATCCGTTCTGTCGTCTGGGTCAGCGCCCTCTCATGCCCCTCGGCCAATGCGCCATGCCTCTCG
>JBCBYJ010000237.1:0-3051 GCA_039815905.1 Pseudomonadota bacterium
AAAGAAAGTGCGCAGAATGAAATAAAGCCATCTCTGCTGAATGAACCAGCCAAGTATTTTAGCGCCCAAACCTGTCGCTTTTAAGGTCGAAAAGTCGAACTCAGCATCGTCAATTCCCCGGCGATCCGCAGGTCTTGAATCCTCTATTCGCTCAAGTTCTTTGATTCGATCGTAATATTTAGCCATTCTTTGCCCGGCGCTCCCAATCTAAAGACTAAAGTATACGAGATGGTTGAATCAGACTGTGATCAGGGTCACGATTTAAAACGAGAAATTGTGGGTTTATGTCACGGTTTCGCGGTCAAACGTGCGCGCGCGTTCCAAACTTTCCTGAAAAAAGTATCGCCAATGATCGGAATCAAAGGGCAGCCAATTGACATAATTGCGCTCAAAAAAGTCTGGGCGACGGACCAGCAAAGCATCCAAAGCCTGGGCGGCGCGGCGTAAGTCGCCAGAGCGTTCCAGGGCTGTGATTTCGGTCATCCGTGCATGCCAATAGGATTGGCGAATGCCGAGCGAGCGGCGGGCCAGCGCGACCGCGCGATCGTAATCACCGAGCATGCAATATGAGCAGGCCAGTTCGCCAATCGTTGCGAACAGATAATAGTCTTCGGAGTTGAGCCGAAGCGCCGCCTCCAAGTTTTCAATGGCGCGGACCGGATCGCCCATCAGCATGAAGCAGCTGCCAATTTGCGACATCGCATGGGCGTGGCTTGGATTAAGGGCAATCGAGTTTTCAAAATGTTCCAGCGCATCTTTGGGCCGAGACAAAAGAATCTCCGCAGCGCCGATCAGGAAGTGCCCACGGCTATCATGCGGTTTGGCGTCGCGCGCGCGAATGGCGAGCCTGTGAAAAACTTGGATATTCTCGCGTGGACGACGCTGCGTCCAGCAATCGAGCCAGTGCCAAAAGCTTAACTGAATGAGTGCTTCTGAGTCATTCGGATCTTGCTGAACCGCGGCTTCAAACAGATCGCGCGCTTGTTTGGAGTCCTTTTGGGTGAGTTGATTGAGGTGCCAACGGCCTCGCCAAATCAAGTCGAGAACGCTGGAGCGGCTAAGGCGGCTGGCGCGCGCCCGGACGGTTTCAACTTGCTCTAATTGGCCTTCAAGCGTGCCAGCGACAATCTGGCAAACTTCTTCGAGTGCAGGAATGAGGTCTTCAACCGCCAATAAATACCGATCTGACCATAAGACTTGATCGGTTGAGCTGTCGGTCAGGCGCAATGAGATGCGAAACTGTTCGCGGTGATCTGCAAACTCGCCGGACAGGACATAGCGGGCGCCGAGCCGAGCGGCGGCCATTGGCAGCGGCATGTTGGAGCGCGCGAGGGCAAAGCTCGAATTGGGGCTGATCACCGGGAATTGCCGCATATGCGACAGGGCCACGGTGAGGCTTTCGCTAAAGCCGAGTGGAATATGGTCATGATCGCTGCTATGCGAGGCATTCTGGAGCGGGAAGACGGCGATTGCGGATCGTCCGGCAAAGCCCGAGATCGGCGCTGTGACATCGACTTCTAATCGGTCTTCGACCGGTTCGTTCAGGGCTTCCCCTTGCGGTTCAAGCTCAAACGCTTCGAGCGGGGCAGGAATGTTTTTGAACCGCATGACGCCAATGCTGATCAAACGTGGGTCAAATTGGCCCTCGACCGCGGTTTTGATCGTCTGGGAGACCAGTATCCCACCGGCGGGCGCAATTTCTTGCAACCGCACGGCAATATTGACGACGTCGCCATGCAAATTGTCTTTGTCGACAATCGCCTCGCCATGATGAATGCCGGAGCGCAACCAGATTTGATATCCCGATGCTTTTTGTTGATTGCGAATATGCAGCTGGGATTGCACCTCATAAGCGCATTGAATGGCGGCGAGTTCATTTGAAAACTCAACCAAAAACCCGTCGCCGGCATAAGAGAATAAGCGGCCAGAATGGGTTTCGGCGCTGCGTCTGAGCGTGTCTTCATAATACCGGACCGCCTCAACCGTGGCGTCCGGATCTTGGGCCATCATACGGCTATAGCCGACCATATCGGTCGACAGCACGGTCACATCTCGCCTTGGATATTTCATAAGCATCGCTCTCCCGCGACCCTCCACTCCTCCGCGTATTATGCGTCCATTCCCGCCAATGCCAAGTTTTATAAATTATTATTAACACGCGCCTTTTGGTCTCGCTCGATTTGTGACCAAAAAGACGGTCGAAACAGACATCTGTTTCGACCGTTTAGAGGTTTCGAGAGACGGTTTTGCCTATTCGGCCGGCACCATCTGAGGCCGTTTCCGGGCCGCGCGTCTGGCCGCTTTCAGGGCTTTGGCGCGGGTCTCTTGTTCATCCAAACGCTCAAGATAATTCGGGTGTTCTGTGCCCATCCAGCGATCCCACCAGGTGAAATAGAACCCAAAATTGCCCGTGCCGCGCTCATGGTGCATGTCATGATGGGTGACGGTGGTGAGCCAGCCGAGCACCGGCCATCTGGCCCAGCTGCGCGGGAACACTTCATAACCGCAATGCGCGAGGGCGTTTTTGAAGATCATGATCGTGAGCACGATATAGAGGGCCAAATTGTGGGTCGGGATCAGCATCAAAGCGATCGGCACATACATATATTCGATCACGGCTTCGGCGGCGGCGAAATTGTAAGCGGTGAACGGCGTTGGATTGTGCGAGCGATGGTGCTGCATGTGCGTGCGCTTATATAGCTTCGCCGTGTGCATGGCGCGGTGCGTCCAATAGAAATAAGCATCATGCAGGATGATCTGAAGCGGGATCGACACCCAGAACCACACCATCCCATAGTCGCCAAAATCGCTATATTTTTTGAAGATACCGAGATCTGCCGCTTCAAAGATGAAAATGTCCATGGCGACGAACACACAGACCGTTTTGAACGAGTGTTTGAGCTCCATTTGGATCTGTTTCGCGCGTGGTGTGGGTTTGCGAATTTTCCGGGTTTCAATGTACCGGTGAAGGACAATCCATAGCACGAAAAATGTCACCAGCGTGCCCATCGCATAGCGTGTGGCCTCAAACTGAACTCCGCCAAAGATGCG
>JBCBYJ010000238.1:0-3004 GCA_039815905.1 Pseudomonadota bacterium
TCGCCGATGGCGGGCGGGGCGTTCGGCGCGCCTGAGACGGCCTATGCGGAGCTCTGGCTGCCGACCGGCGCGACCGGGCCGAAATATCTTTTGTTCAAGAATTTTGAGGTCTTCAAGACCTATAACCGGTCGGACAGTTATGCCTTTTCCGTTGGGCTGTTAACCGATGGCGTGAGGGGTCAGACCGGGCCCATCGCGGTGTGGCCGACTGAGCTCGAATTGCTGACCAAGCGCGATATTATGGTGCTGCAGGACACTCTCAATCGGCTTGGCTATGATGCCGGCGCTGTCGATGGCATTGCTGGACGCGGCACCAAGGGCGCGCTGCGGCGGTTCCAGAAAGCGACCGGGATTATCCCCGCGGATGGCTATCCGACCACGATCGCGCTCGAGCAAGTGCTCGCGGCCGGTTAGAGGCGCGGCGAGACGTCCGACTCATCATCAGCTTCGCCGACGCCTGGCGCGATGGCTTTCCAGGCAAACACGGCCATGCAGACGAGCAGGCCTGAGCAGATCCAAAAGGGCAGCGCGGAATGGACAAATTCATACAGGAACAGCCCAAATAAAGGCGTGATGATATAGCCCATACCATTCGCCGAGATGACGAGCCCGGCCACATTGCCTTGTAATTGCGGCGACACCGCGAGCGAGGCGCCGCTGGAAAAGCCAGGCCGGGTCAGCCCCTGACCGATGCCGAGAAAGAATTGCGCCAGGATCAGCGTGGCAAAGTCCTGCGCGAAGATCAGAATCAGCGATCCCGCCAGGAGCGGGAAACAGCCGGTCATCATCAATGTCTTATTCTTCAGCCTGAGTCTTGGAATCAGCACCAGCTGCGCGGTCATCACGGCCATCGCGCCGACCATGAACGCTGGACCCGTATAGAGCGCCGCCTCAGCGCCGGTGACATCGAGCTTGTCCATGACGGCAAAGACAAACACTTGGGTCAGGATCCCAGTGACCAATGAGAGCGTCACCGCATAGGCCAGAAACGGCAGCACATTGCGCGAGCGCCACAGACCAATGGCGCCCGGAATCGTCTCAATCGTCGTCGCGTCCTGAACCGGTTTGCGGTTCTCTGGCAGATAATGCCACAATAGGACTGACATCACCGCGGCAAGGATACACGTCACCAGCATCGGGCTCAAAATCCCGAAATTTGCGACCAAAACCGCCGCAAAAGCCGGGCCGACAATGGTGCCAAAACTAAAACCGGACGTAATGAAAGCGATCTCGCTTTGGCGCTCAGCCGGTTCGGTGCGATCCGCGACATAGGCTTGGGCCGCCGGGCTCGATCCAGACCCGACCAAGCCAAAGACCGAGCGCGACAGCGCCAAACAGGCAAAAATCGCAAACGGCGCAGTGATCCATTCCGACACCGCCGCCCAAGACGAGAGGAGCAGCAAAAACATCGAGACCGCATAACCAGCCAGCCCAAACGAGGCGATGCGGCGACGACCATATTGATTCGATTTCTTGCCCCAGAAGGGCGAAGATAGCGACCAACACAAAGCCGACAGAGAGAAGATCGCCCCGGCCATCCAGTCGGGCAGCTCCAGCGTCCGCGTCAATGGCGGGATCACAGCCGCGATCAGCATCGTATTGCCGGCCCCGATCGCCATCAAAGCGAAGAATAACAGAAAAAAGGCCCCGCGCCGGTTGGGCTGGGGCGGATCTTGGGAGGCGGGGGATGCGTCAAGCATGCGCTCTCTTTGAGCCGGTCAAAAACAAAATCAAGCGCCGCACCGGCTTTGTTCGCAAAAAACCTGGAGCCATCGCGAGGCCAGACGGAAACGGGTTTGCCGAAACGGGTTTGCCGAAACGGGTTTGAAAGGAAATTTTGAAACAGTGCCCGTTGGACAGATAGGATCCGACCTTCATATGATTCAATTGCTTGGATTCTTCTTGGTGCTGTTCATCGTTGCTGGCGCGCTGTTTATGAGCGGCGGTCCGGCGGTCTTATCCGCCCTGCCCTTTGAATTGGCGCTGATTGGCGGGGCTGCCTTTGGCACCGTTTTGATCGGCAATTCGCGCACCGTCGCCATTGCCGCGTTTAAAGGGTTTGCCCAAGCGTTGCGCGGCGCGAAATGGCACCGCGCCGATTATGCGGGCTTGCTCACGCTGATGCACGAAATGCTGCGGCGCGCGCGGCGCGGCGGGATTGTCGCGATTGAGCAAGATATTGAACACCCAGAGCGCTCCTCGCTGTTTGCGAGCCAACCCAAATTGCAAGCTGATCCGCATGCGATGAACTTGATTTGCGACAGTTTCCGGCTGATCGCGCTTGACCCATCCATGCGCCGACAGACCGCAACCTATTTGCAAGATACAGTTGGCGAAGTGATCGAAGCCCGGCACCGCGCCGTGGCCGCCCTGCAAACGCTGGCCGATGCGCTGCCGGCGCTCGGCATCGTTGCGGCGGTGCTCGGCATTATCAAGACCATGGCGATGATTGATCAATCGACCGCCGTGCTGGGAGAGATGATCGCCGCGGCTTTGCTCGGCACGTTTTTAGGGGTTTTTCTCGCCTATGGCCTGGTCGGGCCAATCGCCAATCGGTTCGGTCAAATCGTCGAAGAAGAAGCGATTTATCTCGACACGATTGCGCGTCTTATCACCGCTTATACCCAAGACATCGCCCCGCGCACAGCCATTGAAATGGCCCGCGCCAGTCTGCCAGTAGACCTGCGCCCGGAGATGACGGCGATTGATGAAAGCTTGAAAATCATCCGTCTGGAGCAAAGCCGAGCGCCGACGCGCCACGTTGCTTAGGCCTCAGCGCTTGAGACGTGCCCCTGTATTGGTCGGAATGCATCCCACTGCGCCAACGCAAGTATAATGCGGATCAATGCCATCTAAACACTAGCCTTAAGCGAAAGAGCATCCTAGTTTCCGTCAAAGTTCAATGGGGAGTTTGGGCTTGTCGCGATTTGAAGATCTCGTTTCCACTGTAGCGCATTACCAAGCCTTAGCAGCGGAAAACTATTCGCGTGTGCGAACATTGGCG